>CANRGE010000049.1 GCA_947630065.1 uncultured Clostridia bacterium | reverse complement strand
AGTTGGCAAGATGGACATCGCTTTAATTCATCTCCATCAGACTCTGATATTAAGTCTTGGACAGATAGTTTAAATTAGGATAGTTAAATTGAGTGCTAATTGTAGTGAAGCAATTAGCATAAACATCTCCTTTTATTATCGAAGATAAAAAGGTTCTGGGGTACCCACTTACAATCTCTGATTGTATAGTGGGTCAGGTTCTTATTTTCAAATAGCAAGAGTATATTGTAAATTTTAAAAAACTACAATATACTCTTGCTATTTCTATTTCTGAGTAACACATTCTAATATCAAAGTGATTGCATCTGAAAATCCGTATTTTATAGAAATTTTCATTCTCATAAGCTCCAACAATATTTATTTTGTCAATATAACTATCTAAACTGTTTCTAATATTGTCTAACTCTTCTTGTGTATGTGGTAACTTTTCAATTATGCTAAATAGTTTTTCATAACTATCATTATCCTTAGTTAAGGTTGCAATTTTTTCCTTATCCTTTTCTGTTAGAGCATATAGGTTTTCCTCCCTACATTCAAATAATGTGTTTAATATGGTTTCTTTTTTTACTTTTGCCTCTGACATATTTACTACCTCCAATATTGATTTGATAGTAGTATAACGTGCTCTTTTTCATTTGTCAGCCCTTTTTAAGAAATTTTTATTTTTTATAAATTATGCAGTTATTAACTTCACAATTAAATTATAGTTTTCAATTTAATATTAACTTTAGCATTTTATTCTAAATTTTTTAAAACTACAATTCAAAAATTCCGTGTTATTATCTATACCAAATCTCCGTTTTAGCAGTTGTTGTATAATTTGTATTGTTAAAATATGCATAATTTAATTTACATTTAGTTTTGCTAATGTACAGCTCAATATAGTTTATTTGGTTGTTTCCTAATCCATTATACCATATTTGTGATGTTTCTGTTAATGCATCTTTTATTATTGTATACTCATATACATATAGATTATTTATTGTCACTTTTATATATAATTCATTAAAATTTTGTGGTAAGTCTATTTCTTCTTGTCCTATTATATATCCATTCTCATTCATTTTATATTTAGTCCAATGAGTATAGTCTCTTGTTCCAACAATTGTACCATTTTGTACTTTTTCTATTTGATTTGATAAATTATTTATTCCTTTTATTTCTTGTGCTTGTGAATTTTCGTATTTTTCTTTTGCTATTTCTGCTTTGTTAAGTATTCCGTTATCTCCGTAGCATAAAATTTATTGTTACTCCTGCTAATATTAATAATAAAATTACAGTTATTATTAATGCTATTAATGTTATTCCTTTTATATATTTTCTGTGTGTGTGTGTGTGTTACAATCTCAATGTTTTTATTACTTTTCATTTGTTTTTTCCTCTCTTTTCTTTTTTATAACAAGATTATATATTTCAGATATTATTTTGTCAATGTAGTTAGCTTAAATATTGAAAATTGCTTTGAAGTGTGCTATACTATTGCTATTACCTGATAAAAAGACACTTAAAAATAATTATTAGGAGGTTTTAGCAATGAAAGAGATACGGTTAGAGTTTCCTTTAAATTGGGAAAAAGATTCTAAATCTCTTTTTCCTAGTAGAGTATGGCTTAAAGTAGTAGGAAATCGTACTGAAGCATTTAGAGACAAGAACTTTTTATGGTCTTTTCCAAAAGCGGACAATGTGATTTCTTTGGATGTAAATGTTCCTGATGAGTTAAAATTAATTGAAGTTATACCACCTAAGGCTACAACTTCTACAAGTGATATTGATTTTGACTTTATTTATAGGAGATTAAATTCCAATTTAGCATTGCCTGAATTAAAAAAAGTTTCTTTTATCTTTAATGATTCAACTTTTGATTTTCCTCTATTTAATGAAGTTAATTTGAACATTTTACTTAAAGGTTTCAGTCAAAAAATTTCAATAGATAAATGGGTTTTAATTGTTTATACTATGAAGTCTGAGACTATCGCAACTTTCCATTGGGATTCTAAACTAAAAACTAAATAATTGCTAATTAAGGGAGCTATAGCTCCCTTATATTTTTATATAATAGGAAAGTTCTACTTTCCTATTATATAAAAATATAACCTTGCATAGAAAATTTATTTTATAAATTTTTGTTTTGAAAAGACCCAGAAACTTTTTAGTCTCTAGGTCTTTTAGGGTTAATTATCCAAGTGATTGTGTTTTTGCTAATTGATGGTTTTTGTATGCTTTGTCGTTAGTAACTTCTTTTACGACACTTATAAATTTTGGTATCTCTACAGGAGTGTCTTCGCTCGGCAATTCTATTTCTAGTATTGCCCGGCTACAAGAAAATGGATAAACATCAAGCTCAAATACCTGGCCCCTTACCTCGAAAGTATAACGCTTTTTTATTATGGGATACAGATTTTCGTCTGCTTCCGTTAAGTAAATATTATACATTTCTTCGGTTACTTCTTCTTCTTTTTCTTCTCTGGTCATTCCATTAATCGGCTTTTTTTCTGTATAATAGAACCTTTTTACGCCGTCTGTAACCTTTTTTCGTATTCTCCTTTCGCCTTCGTCTGCGATTAGGTATACCTGCTCAATGTCACTTTCGACAATGTTACCTTCTGCATACTTTCGCAGTGTTGCTAAATTAACACTCCTAATAAGATACTTCCGTTCAATTTCTAAACCTTTTGCCATAGTTGTCCCTACCTTTCTTTTTGTTTTAACCCATTTTTTACTTACAAAATTGTTTGTAAGCATGCTACGTCTTTAGTTTATAAAAGACATAGTAGCTTTACGCCACTATGCCTTTAATTATATCACAATATTATTAATTTGTAAAATTATGTAACCTTTGTGTGTTATTTAATATTCTAATGGATGAACAGTTCCGCCGAATATTCCTCCTTGTGCATCTAATACTATCCATTGTCCATCTATTAATACTGTATTCCATTGATGAGTCCATTCTCCAGCATTTAAATGTTTACTTTGTAAACCTGCTGCATTACACATTAATGTTACTGCTTTACAAAATCCTGAGCATGCTGCTTTTTTCATTATTAGAGCTGCATATGCTTCATTTCCATAATTAGTTTTATATGCTTCATTTGATTGGTTATGTTGTGTTTCTACATTAGAATGTAAATAATTAAATATTGCTTCTGCCTTACTATAAGCACTCATCCCAGGTTTTATAATATTTGAAACTACTCTTTTTGCTTCCGCAGTAGCTATTTTTAATCTTCCATCTTTTGTACTACTATCATTGCTTGAAGTAGTTGTAGATGTGCTTGATTTACTTGATGAACTACTAGAAGAACTACTTGTTGAGTTACTTGATGAATTGGTTTTTGAACTTGTTGTTTTATTAGTTGATGTACTATTAGATGATTTATTTGAAGATGTTGTAGTGTTAGTTTTTGCTACTGTTTTTTCTTTTACAGTAACTTTAAATTCTTGTTCTGCTACATTTCCATTTTTATCTATTGCTTTTGCTTTTATTGTGTATTCCCCTGCTTTTTGATTATCTACATTTCCTTCAATAGTTACTTCTAATTGTCCATCTATTTCATCTGTTGCACTAATTCCTTCTGATAAATTTATTTCGTCTCCTACGATTATTTCTTTATCTGATACACCTGTAATAACTGGATTTTTTGTATCTTCTACTTTAATTTCACAATTCTTTATATTTTCTATTGTTTTATGAATTTGTTTTATAAGTGTATATTCGTATTTTTTTGTTAATTCTACTTTTATAGAATAGTTTCCTACAGTTTCAAATTTATAATTTGTTTCTGTTTGAATTTCTTGATCATTAATATACAATTTTATATTAGTATTTTCTTGTAGTAGGTTTATATCTACAACTTTATTTAATAATTCTTCATACGATATTTGTGTTCCATATTCTATAGTTTCACTAAATTCATGTAATGCTTGATTATTTTTATTATATATGTCTTGTATTTTTTCATCTTGTTGTTTTACTAGATATGTATAATAGTAATATCCTGCTCCGCCTAATGCTAATAGTATTAATAATATTATAATTAATATTATTAGCCATTTTTTAGATTTTCTTTGTTTTTTTACTTCATCTTTTTTCTCCATAATAACCACATCCCTTTCTCATTTTCTAATTGTTTGAAAAAGAAATAATGTGTTAGGAAATTTTGGCAAATAACCTTATATTTCGAGGATTATTTGTCATGTATTTGGAAACACAATTCGACATTTTTTCAAACTATCCTCTTAATATAATTATACCACTATACATTTTTTGTAACAATATTGTTTTTTATTAATTATTTAGAATTTTTTTACACTTTTGTTATTTTTTTATAAACATTTGAACATACATTTTTCCATATACTGGACTACTTACAACTCCTATTCCTGTATATGTATAATTGCTATTTAATATATTTGTTCTATGTCCTGATGAATTCATCCAAGCATTTACTGCCCCACTATTGCTAGAGTTTGCTGCTATATTTTCTGCTGCTGCTTGATATGATATTTTAAAACTTTTTAGCATATCAAATGGTGAGCCATATGTTGGTGAATTGTGTGAAAAGTAATTGCTTGATACCATATCTTGTGCTTTTATTCTTGCTACTCTGCTTACTTCATTATCTATTTTTAGTGCTGGTATTCCTTGATTTGTCCTTTGTTTGTTTATAAGATTAAATACTTCTTGTTCATCTGAATTTAAATTATAATTTTGTGTTGTTTGATTTGTATTTTGATTTGTATTGCTAGATGTTGTTGGGTAAATTGGTTTTATATATTTTTTACTTACTGCTCCTACATAATCTCCTTCTACTTGAACAATGTACCAATCTCCTACACCTGCAAATACTCGTATGTATTCGTTTTTATTTACAGTTGTTATAATTTTATATTGTGTTCCTGGTCCGCTTCTTACATTTAATGCACTTGCTGTAACTAATCCTGTAGAAAAGTCTACATTGTAGTAATGTTGCATTCCAAATGAAGTTGTAAATTTAAATACAATTAGCAAGAATATTATAATTATAGCTATCTTTAAAACCAATTTCTTGTTTAACATTATTATTTTCATAAAACCTCCATAAACTTAAATATTTTCTATTTAATGTTTATGTTTTAGTTTCTTGCAAAATACCACAAAAGCACTTATTTGTTACATAAGTGCTTTTCCATTTACATATAGTTTATACCCATTAAAGTTTATATTACTATAGTCTTCATCTTCAGCTTCTAAATTAGTTATATATGTGTCATTTGTTAAAGTTAATGTAGATGATGCATCTAATTTTAATGTTATACTTTTTGCAGTATTTTCTGAATTTATTGCTCCTTCTAAAGAACTATTATTTTCTAAGTTTATTTCTAATGTACTAAGTTTATCTACTATAATATTTCCTACTAGTTCTTGGTTACTTGCATTTAATGTAACTTCTCCACCGTTATTTCCTGAGTTTCCCCATTCGCTTGTTCCTTCTATTTTTAGTAATACATTACTTCCATATTTTATAATATTATTGTTTAAATTTATTTGGGCTTTTGTGTTAGTTACAAAGAAAAATGGTGATAATGTATAGTAATTTGAATTTGATGCAATTTGTAATGTAGAGTTTTCTGCATTAAATATTCCAGTACCTTCTCCCGCATCTCCAGACATACTTTGATAAATCATAATTCCACAATTGTCTACATTGTTTCTATTACCTGCTCCTGAACAAGTTAAATTAGAGTTTTTTACAGTTGCTGTATTCTTTCCTTCTACTACTACCATTTGTGCCCCTGTTGCTGTTCCTTGTGTGTTTTCTATTGTAATATCTCCTGTTGAATATATAACTGGAGAACCTGCACCTTGTGTTGATAAATTAGAATTTTTTGCTATTACTGTACCTTCTCCTCTATCTGTTGCAAGTGCTGCTGAGCTACCTCCTTGTGTTGATACTGTTACATTGTCTGCTTCTATATAACCTGAATATGTGCTATCTAATCCTCTTGCTGATGATTCGCCTGTTGTTTGTATTGTTGTATCATAAACATATACTTTTGCATTTTCTCCTGTTGCAAATATAGCATTTGCTCCTTTTGCATTTGTTTCTATTTTTGAATTTTTTATTATTGTTGTACTTTCACTTGTTGTTAATATACCTGCATTTACTCCGTAAAATTCACTATTTTCAGTATTTGTAGAGTCTCCACTTTTATTTATTGTAGCATTTTCTAATGTTAAGTTTCCTCCATTTGATACTTTTATTGTAGATTCATCTGCATTTGTTGTTTTATATTCACCAGATAATGATTCTTCATCTGTTATTTGTGTTGCTCCTTTTGCATCTTCAGATACATTACTATCATTATTACTCATATTTGGTTGTTGTGGCATTTGCATATTTATTGGTTTATTTCCCAATTCTATAGTTTTACAAACTAATATTCCTAAAATTACTGTTAAAATAATAATGGTAATTAGTTCTATAATAGTTTCTTTCTTCATTTTTTCACTTCCTTATAGATTAGTTGAGCTTCCAGATGTACTTCCTGGCGTTTGTGGTGGTGTAGAACCATTTTGCTGATTTTGTGATGGCATTTGTGACATATTTCCTTGTGCTCCTGAAGGTAAGTCTGGTGGTGTTCCTCTGTTTTCTTGGTCCATTTGTGGCATACCGCCGTCATTAAAGTTTCCTTGTGTTTGATTGTTATTTGTTTTTCCATAAATATAAAAGGCTGTTGTTGCTATTATTGCTCCTATTAACATTCCTATTATAAATATTAAAACCTTATTTTTCATTTTATTTTGCCTCCTTTATTTTTTCTAAGTCATATACATAATCTACTTCATCACACACATTTTGTGAATGAGTTACTATTATTATGCATTTATTTTGTTCTTTGGCTAATTTTTTGAAAATCTTTAATATTTCATTTTCAGTTTCCTTATCTAAATTTCCTGTTGGTTCGTCTGCTATTATTACTTTTGGTTCATACGATAAACTTCTTGCTATTGCTATTCTTTGTTGTTCTCCTCCAGATAGTTTAAGTATTTTTCTATTACTATGTTCTTCTGATAACCCTACACTTTTCATGAGTTCTAATGCTTTTTGTTTTTTATTTTTTACTTTTACTTTACTAACTTCCATAGATAGAATTATATTTTCTATTGCTGTTAGTCGTGGTAATAAGTTATAACTTTGAAAAACTATTCCTATATCTGTGTTCCTATATTTGTCTAAATTCATTTTTTTCAAATCTTTTCCATCAAACAAAACATTTCCTTCTGTACATTTTTCGAGTCCTGTTATAAGTGATAATAATGTTGTTTTACCGCTTCCGCTTTTTCCTTTTATTGCATACATTTTTCCCTGCTCAAATTCATAATTTATATTTTTAAAAACGTACTTATCTTTTGGTGCATCTTTATATCTATAGCCTACATTTTCTAATTTTAATATTCCCATTTTATTATGACCTCTCTTTCAATATTGTTAATGGTGAAAATCTTTGTATACTAAACATTGTTCCTAAACTGCTCATTAAAGTTAAGAATACTCCTATTCCTAATAATTGTGCAATTACTGTAAAATCTACTACTGCTTCTATTGAGTCAATTTGTTCAACTTTAACTATTCCTTTATGTTGCATATCCATAGGTCCGCCTCTTCCAAAATTATTTGAAATTTCTGAATCTGCTTGTTGTGTTGCTTCTATTTCATTTTGTAAAAGTTGTTGACCTACTGGTTTTGCAAGTAAACTACCTATGACTGCACCTATACATAACATTATTGTTGTTACAATTAATATTTCTAAAACAAATTGCATTGTTAATTTAAATTTGCTTACACCTATTGTTCTAAATACTCCTATTTCGTATTTTCTTTCTCTAATATTAAGCATATTTATTACTAATAATACTACTGCTGAGATTATTAATGTAATTAATAAAAATGTTGTTGCAAATGTTTTTACATTTTCTATTGATTGGGTTGCTGTTTCTAATTCTTCTAAGTTCGTAGTTACAGTGTAATATTCATTTAATCCTTTTTGAGTTAATTCTTCTGTAAATTTTTCTATTGATTCTTCATTTTGTAAAACAAATTCTGGTGTTATATTAGTTACTAATTCTTCATCTTCTGCTACTAATTTTTCTACAACTCCGCTTCCTGTTATTATTTTATTTGCAGATGGTGAATACATATTTGCAGAATTTTCTGCATCTGTTGAACTATCTTTATAAATTCCTTTTACTATAAAATCATATGTTGTTTCTGTATTAGGATTTTTTAATGTTATTGTATCTCCTACTGATATTTCATTTAATGTCGCAAGCTCTGAACTTATAATGCACTCAAAACTTGAAAAATCTGAGAATATTTCTCCTTGTTCTACTTTGTATGTTCCATCTATAAATTCTGTCATTGCATCATATGAAGAATATCCACTGATTTCAAAATCTCCTGTTAAATTTTTATCACTTTGGAAGATTTCTTTGCTTTTTGTTATTACTGTAGTTGTATTATTATTTGTTATTGTGTGTCTTCCTCCAAATTCTCCTCCAGGTCCTTTTCCTTCTCCTTGTGTTCCTCCTGTTGTTGTACTAGTTGAACTTGTTGTAGTTTGTCTATCTTCTACTTCATATTCATATGAATCTGTTGCTTTTGATAAAGTGTCACTATTTAAAGATGTTGTATACGTATAATAATAATCTTTTAAATACTCACTTTCTCCATAGCTTTTTATTTGTTCTAGTGTTATCGCTTGTATATTATTAAAGGCTTCTATATTACTTTTTTGTGCATCTTCACCACCTTGAAAATTTTTTGATAATTCATTTCTATTTAATGAAATTGTTGCTATTAAATCATTTGACTCCTCGTAATTTTTCACCAAATTATTAGCTGTATTTCTTATTGCTAAAGTTACTGTTGTACTACAAGCTATTACTAAAATAATAATTCCTATTAAAATATTCCTTCCTTTATTTCTTAATATTGAAATTAAACTGTTTTTTAAAATATACATTTTTTACCTCCTATCTATAACTAATATAAAATATGAAGATTGAAAAATTATTGAAAATTTTTAAGTTTTTAAATTTTTTTATTTTTAATAATTTTCAAAATTATTTTTGGTAACAAATCTCGCTTCACGAGACCTTTTCTCTACATTTTAAAGTTTGCTATTTAAATTCAAGGTCTCAAAGAAGCGTAAAGATTTGTTGACGCGAAAATTTACAAAGTAAATTTTCTGTGCAATGTTATTTTTTAATATAATAGGAAAATTAAAAATAGAAAAGATAGATTTTTTTATTTTTCTATCTTTTCTACTATTAATTTGGAATATTTACTTTAAAAATTGTAAATCCATTTTTATATAGCACTTCTATATTTCCTTTATAATTTTGTACTATACTTTTTGCTATTGCAAGTCCTAATCCATATCTTCTTTCTTGTCTATTTCGTGCTTTATCTATTCTATAAAATCTTTCAAATATTTTATCTTTTTCTTCTTCTGGTATTGGTTCTCCCATATTTTTAACTTGTATTATTATATCATTTTTTTCTTTTACAAGTTCTACTTCAATTTCTTTTCCTTCTGCTGTATGTTTTATTGCATTATCTATTAATGTAGATAATATATGTTCTATGTCTTCTTTATTAGCTTTCATAAAAACGTTTTCTTCTATTTTACTATTTACTTTTATATTCTTTTCGTATGCCATACCATCAAACATTGATAAAGTAAATTGTATTACATCTGATACGTTTATTTGTTCATATGCTTTTAATGAATCAATATTTTCTATTTTTGCAAGTAATAATAATTCATTGATTAATTTGTTCATACTTTCTATTTCATTTTGAATATATTTCATCCATTTATTATTACCAACTTCACTTTCTAATACATCTACATTTGCTTCTATTACTGCAAGTGGTGTTTTTAATTCATGTGATGCATCAGATATAAATTGTTTTTGTTTATCTATTGTTTTTTCTACTGGTTTAACTATAAATTCTGATACTTTTTTAGCAATAAAATATATAATAATTAATGAAAAAATAGAAATTATTATTGATACTGCTATTATCTTTTTTGTATGCATAATTACTTCTTCATTTTCTATAAGAGTAACATCTATTATGTTTAATCTCGTTTTTCTTACTTTATATACATAGTCCCCAATAATTCCAACTTCTGTTTTGTTTTTACTTACCTTAAGTGCATATTCTTTTATTTGTTCATTTTCTGATTCATCTGAATTTGAAATAATATTTTCATCTTCTATTTGTATATAATACACACCTTCAATATCTATTTTAGGTAATTCTCTAATTGGTTCATTTCTTTCTTCTGTATTATCTCGTATTTCTCTATTATCAAATCTTTCTACCATCATTGTTGCTGTATTTATTGTGTTTCTATAATTTAAAAATGTAAATACAATAATAATACTAATAATTACTGTCGTTAGAAAAAACATTATAAGTGAAAATATTCTTCTACTTAATTTTTTAAGCATTTTCTACCTCCAATTTATATCCTATTCCTCTTACCGCTTTTATTTTTACATTTGATTTTATAAGTTTTAATTTTCTTCTTAAAAATGATACATATACTTCCACATTGTTGTATTCTGCTTCACTATTATATCCCCATATTTTATTTGCTAACATTTCTCTACTAACAATTTGATTTTTATTTAGTAATAATATTTCTAACAAGTCTAACTCTTTTCCATTTATAGCTATTTCTTGCCCTAAAAAACTCATTATTCCTGTTTTTAAATTTAACTTTAAATTATTGTATTCTATAATATTTGTATTTTCTAAACTAGCTTGTCTTTTTAATATTACTTTTATTCTTGCTAATAATTCTCTCATATGAAATGGTTTTGTTATATAATCATCTGCTCCATGTTCTAATCCATTTAATTTATCATATATTTCGGATTTTGCTGTTAACATTATAATTGGTGTTTTTATATTTTCGTTTCTTAATGTTTCTAATATTTCAAAACCATCTTTAGTTGGTAACATTACATCTAGCAAAATTAAATCATATATATTTGTTAAAGCTTCATCTTCTCCTTTTTGTCCATCTGTTTGTATTGTCACTGTGAAATTTTCTTTTTTTAATATTTCTGCAATTGCATCTGCTAAACTGTATTCATCTTCTATAATTAATATTTTCATTATTACCTCTTTATATAGAATTTTATTTATTTTTTAAATATTTAATTGCTTCTAAAACTCTATTTTCGATACTTTCATTTTTCTTAAAAGTTTCTACATACCCATGTAAAGATTTTGCTTTTTCTTTTAATGCTTTTACATCTTCGTTTACAAATATTTTTGATTTGCCTTTTCCATTTTTTGCTTCTTGAATTAAATTTAATGCTGGTGAGTTTCCATCAAATACTATAACTATAGATGTTCTTCTTTCAAATATTTCATAATTAAAGCTTTTGTAAATTCCAAATGATTGTCCTTCTGTAGAAATTCGTACTCCGTCTATATTTTCATTTAATATATTTACTTTTTCTTGTTTTGATATCATTTTTGGTACTATTGCAAATATTTCAAATTTTTTGTTTGATTTTTTTATAACATCTATTAATGCCTTTTCATATCCTTGCATTGTATGCCCTATAACAAAATATACTTTTTTGCTATCTAACTTTTCTATTAATTTACTTATATTTAATTTTGCATCTCTACTTAATTTTGTTACTACTCCTTTAGCATTAAAGCTTCCACCTGCTATTACTATAGGAAGTTTATCTTCTGGTAATTTTTTTATAAGATTTTTTAATTCTACTTCTGCTTCTATATCATCATTTATTCTTAATTTAACTTTGCTATTAGCATTTTTTATTATATTTTTCTCTATTTCTTCAGTAAATGCTTGTTTTATAGTTCTTCCATTTAGAAATTTTTCTAATTTTTTTGATTTTTTCTTAAAATATTTTTGACTATCTTCTATTATTGCATCTTCTACTTTTTTCATTTCTTCAAAATCTTTATCTGTTAAATTTAAAAGATTTGCTAATGCTAATTGTTCATCAATTGTATCTGTTCCATAAAATCCATAACCGTCTGTTCCTTGAACACATTTTATATTATTTTCTAAATATTTTTTTAAAGGATGATTTTTTAATGTCGTTAAATTATTTAATCTTACATTTGAAGTTAATTGAAATTCAACAACTACCCCTGTTTCTTTCATTAATTTTACAAGTTCTTGACCTTCTTTTGTGTTAAAGTCTTGTGTATATACTCCATGACCTATTCTAAATTTTGGCATTTTTTGTCCTGGTTTCAATGATTCTTTTACACATTTTACTGATTTTGCAACATTTTCTTTTAGACTATCATTTTCTCCTGCATGTATTCTTATTGTAAATCCTTCGTCTTTAGTTATTGCATATTGTACTAATTGCTCTATTACAGGTTTTAATTCAGAAATATCATTTATTTCTTCACCTATAAAGTCACTACCTACAACATATGGACTTCTTCCCACAGCTTGTATTACATCTAAGTTTTCTCTTAAATAATTTGAATTAGTTTTTTGATCTCTTATTATTGTTAAAGGTATTCTTCTTATTCCTGCTAAAAATCTAATTGCTACACCAGTTTCTTCTTCTATTTTTGGCATTATATTATGAATTTGTTCTAATACTTCTGGCGCTCTTTTTCTATTTGCTAAATCTGTATCTGCAATTTCTACATAAGTTATTCCTTGTTTTTTGTATTCTCTTGCTATCCATAAAAGTTTATCTTGTCTTAATGTATTGTTCTTATATGTACTATCTTTTTCATCTTCTAACATATTTTTTAAGATTTGTTTTATATCATTTTCTGGTATTTTTTCTATTTTTGATGGTAATAATTTTATTTTTGTTTTACTTGTTTTTCCTTTTGCAAATACATATCTATATATGTATACTTTCTCTAAATTTGTAAATACGGCTTGTCCATCTTTTAAAATCGCAAGACTTGCTCTTATTTTTGCTATATTTTCTTCTGCATTTTCTATATTATTTAATATAAAATCTGCAAAATTTATAAATGTATTATCATCTATTTTTCTTGTTAAATATTTACCAACTAATTCTGAATTTTCGTATTCTTTTTCTACTTTTTCTCTTTGTTTTAATATTTTTTCTTCTTGCTCATTTGTTAATTTTAAGTTTAATTTTTTTATATAATAAAGAGGATATTCTATTTGATGCTTTATTCCAAGTGCGATTAAACAATCTGGAGATAAATTAGCATTCATATGAGTATGTAAATCTGTTTTTAATTTAGATTTTTTTAATATATATGATTTTACTATTGTTTTATTTGCAGGTAATTTATAATCTTTTGTTTGTGACATTAAAGTTTTTGTTATTGCTGGAATTTTTGCTTTTATTTCTACTTTTCCATTTTCATAGATATTAGCTATTTTTATTCCACCAATTCTTAAAATATATACCTCTTCGCCATCACCATTTAATGATGCTGGTATTACTCCTTTTATTACCTTTAAATTATTTTTATCTTGAATAGTTTCTAGTCCACAAATATTTGCTATATTAGTTATTAAATTTCCTGTATGGTGATTTGGTGTTTCTATAACATATATAATTTCATCTTGTTTTTCTTTATATAATTTTACTATTATATCTTTTTCTTTATCTAGATAAAATTTATTTATATATTTCATATTCTTCTCCCTCTTTAAATATTCAATCTGTTAACTTAAATGAAAATTGAAACCTCAAACTCCTAGTGATATAATATTTTTGAACGAAAACAAAATATC
>CANRGE010000048.1 GCA_947630065.1 uncultured Clostridia bacterium | reverse complement strand
AACAATAGCAGGAGCAACAGGAACATATACAAGTGCAAACTATGCAAAAGGTACTGATCAATCATATATAGTAAAGAGCGGGACAACTTTAACATTAGCAAGTGTATATACAACACCAACAGGAGGAACATTTAAAGGATATTCAACAACATATGGAACATCAGCAGCTAGTTTAAGTACAACAGCACCAACAGTAGCAAGTGGAAAAACATATTATATGTGGTTCAACAGAAATACATTTGTGTTAACATTAGCAACAGGAACAGGAATATCAAAAGTAACAGGAGCAGGAACATATAAATATGGAAAAGAAGTAAGTATAAGTGCAACAGCAAGTGCGGGATATACATTTAGTGGTTGGACAAAGAACTCAGGAAATGCACCAGCAAGTACATCAACAGCAAGTACAACAGTAACAATAACACAAGCAACAAAATTGACTGCAAATGCAAAAGCAAATAAAATTACCATAACATTAGATAAACAAAGCGGAACAGGCGGAACAACAAATGTGTATTATACATATAAGACGGATGGGTATTATTCAAATTCAGCACTATCAACGAGTTTAACGAAGGTAACTATACCTACAAAAACAGGGTATACATTTGCTGGCTACTATACATCACAAAATGGTGGAGGAACACAATATATAAACTCAGCTGGACAATTTGTAAATAATCTATATAGTAGTGTAAATGCTAACAAAACATTATATGCAAAATGGACAGTAAATACATATACTGTAACTTTAGATGGACAGGGGGCTACAACAGCGGGATCATCGAAGGTATGTTATCAGTATAATACAGGTACATATTATACTGATGCATCATTCACATCAAAATTAAATCCGGTAAAGGTACCTCAAAGAACAGGATATGTATTTGCAGGATATTACACAAGTGCAAATGGAGGAGGAACTCAATATATTAATGAAAGTGGAATGATTGTTAATGATTTGTATAAAGTTGCAAAAAGTCAAACTTTATATGCATATTGGGCTAGATATGGAGTGTATAAGGGAAAAGATCTAGTAAAATATTGTGCAAAACTAGCAGATGCTGTAACCGCAGCTGAAAATCTACAGATTATAAAACCTCTTGTAGGAACATCAAGCGATCCTCTAACTGAAAGCACTGTAGCTACATTAAATACTAGTAAAATGGTATATTTTGATACAAATGGAAAGTATATTAAGTTTACAACTTCGTTTTTAAATGTTAGCAGTGGTACATTTGTTTTTCAAGGTAGTGGAGAAGTTACTGTGACTGCAGGTACTGGAGTAACAGTAACAAATACAGGACACTTTACATTATCGGCTGGTACATTGATACAAACAAACGCTAATCCAGCAATAAATAATAATGGAACAGAAAATGTGACTGTAGCAGGTGGAACTGTAAAAAATACAAGTAGTGGTCACGCAATAAAGAATAGCAGTACTGGAAATGTAAGCTTGACATCGCCATCGGCAACAGTATCATCAAGTACAGGTTCAGGAATATTTAATGAATCAACAGGAAAAGTAAGTATTACTGGAGGAAATTTGAGTGGAGCACATGCTTTATATAATAAATCAACGGGTGCAATTACTATTAATGCTAATACATATGATGCTACGATTACATCAAGTGGAACAGGTCCTACTATATATCTTGTTGGAGATGGTAACGCTGAAATTGGAGGAAGTAAGTTAACTGTAAAAAATACAGGAACAGGACCTGCAATAAATCAAACAGGAGCTGGAACATTAACAATAACATCAGCAAAAATAACCGCAGGAAATGCAGATGCAGTTAAATCTGTAACTACTAAAGCTATTACAATAAGTGGTGCTACCATTACATCAAAGCTTGCAGCTGTATCAATTAATGGAAACGGAAGCTTAGCACTAAAAAGTTCAACAAAACTAACTGGTGATAATGCACTATATATCTTTAAGGGTAAGACACCTACAGTATCAATAGAATCAGCTACTATAACAGGTACAAGTAAATCAGGAGTTTATGCAGGTAGTGCTAAATTAACAATAGGAACAACTTCAGCCTTTTCTACAACATCACCATCAATAACAGGTGAACATTATGGCGTAGATGCTTCAAGTGCAACAAGTTGTACATTCAATGCAGGTCAATTGCTAGGTGGAACCGCGCCAACATTAGGAACAGTTACTCCTAAGAGTGGTTATAATATTAGTGTAAGTACGTCGGGAACAAAGAAGAAGGCTATCTTAGTAGCTAAGACATCAATGCCTGGTTTGGAACAACCATCTATAGAAATAAACGAATTACCTAAAAAAGAAATATTAGCAAATAAAAATAAGGTTGATAATATCCAAAGTGAAGAAGTATCAACAGAAAGCAAACAAGAATATAGTGATGAAGAAGAGACTATTGATGTAAATGACAATAGTGAGATACAGAAAGATGAGAACATCAGTGAAGCTAACAACACAGAACAAAATGGCGAAAGTACTAATGAAGCTAATGAAACTGACGAAACTGAACAAGAAGATAGTAGTATTGGTGAAGAAAATAATGATTTAACTGATTTACCAAATGAGACTATTCAAGTAAAAGTTCCAGAAATTGCAAGTATTAACGAAACTACATACTCTACTATTAGCAAAGCCATAGCAGATGCTAATAGTGGAGATACCATAAAAATTCTAGAAGATGTAACTTTAGAAGATGAACTAATTATAGAAAAAGACAAGAATATCATCATTAATATGAATGGAAAAGCTATAATAGGTAAAGCTACAAATACTATAAATAATAAAGGTACTTTGAAAATAATAGGAACTGGTACTATAAGAAATGAGCAAACAAATGGAATAGCAATAAGCAACACAGGAGAGTTAAGTGTAGAAAATGCCGTTATAGCAACAGCAACAAATGGCGGAAAAGGAATATATAATGGTGAAAACAGTAATTTAACATTAAATGGTGGAAAGATTGTAACACAAGGAATTGGTGGAATGGGAATTTATAATGTTAGTGAGAACAGCAATATTGTGATAAATAAAACAATAATTGAAATTACTGGTGACTCAAGTAAGGGAATATACAATAATTCAAGTGCAAAAATTGAGCAAGCAAATATTATAATTTCAGCAGATGATTCAATGGGCATATACAATAGTGAAAAATCTAAAGAGCTATTTATAGGTAAAAATACCGAGATTTTGGTTAAATCTAAGGTTATAGAAAATTATGAATTAATAAAAGACACTAATGAATTTAAACAAGAACTAGAAAAAATGAAACCAAGCTATGGAATTTACAATAATAGTAATAATAAAGTAACAATAGAAAACATGAACATGAAGGTTGAAAGAATAAAAGGCATTGGTATAGCAAATCAAGGAGCAGGAACAATTATACTTGGAAAAAATGATGAAACATATGATTCAGCATCTCCAATAATATATGCAATTTCAAATAATACAAAAGCATTACAAAATAGTGAAAAAGGAAAGATTGAATTCTATGATGGAAGGTTTGTAACTCTAACATCAATAAAGGATATTTTTACAACAGTTTTAAAAAATTATGAAATTGTAGAAGAAAAAGGAGAAAATATTGTAAAAACAATGCTAAAGCTAATTGAAATAACCAAAGTAAATTAATTGAAAACGCGTCCCTAGTTGTGCATTTTGTACAACAGGGGCGCGTTCTCAATTGTGCACTAATTGTGCAAAAAAGTAAATGCAATTCAAATTACAATATTGCTAATATGGTTTACCATATGGTATAATAAAGAAAATTAATACAGTAGTTGGAAAAATTATGCAAAAGAAAGTGAGGAATTGTGTGTATGAAAAAGTTACCTTATGGGATTAGTAATTATGAGAAGTTAATTGAACAAAACTACTATTATGTAGATAAAACTATGTACATAGAGAAATTGGAAAATTTAGCTGAAACTTCACTAATGTTTTTACGTCCAAGAAAGTTCGGAAAGACTTTATTTACAAGTACATTAGAGAACTATTATGATATAAATAGAAAAGATAAATTTGAGAAATTATATGGAGAAACCTATATAGGTAAAAATCCAACGAAGTTAAAAAATAGCTATCATATATTAAGATTTAATTTCTCTGGAATAGACACAAGAACAGAGGAAACAACAATAAAGGGCTTTAAAGCTAATGTAGAAACATCAATAAGAGGATTTGTAGGGTATTACGGATTGGATTTTTATATAAATGAAGAACAAACTGCAGAAGCTATGTTAGATAGTTTGTTTCAGGCTTTTAGACTTCAGAAAAACGAACAAAAAATATATGTAATAATAGATGAGTATGACCACTTTGCAAATGAATTATTAGGTTTTAATACAGATAAATTCAAAGAATTAGTATCAAGAAACGGGAAAGTAAGAAAATGGTATGAAGTTCTAAAAAAAGGAACAGAAACAGTAGTAGATAGAATATTCATAACAGGAGTAGCACCAATTACCTTGGATAGCTTAACTTCAGGGTTTAACATTGGGTTAGATATAACAAGAGATGAAGAATTTAATGAGATGTTAGGGTTTACTAAGGATGAGTTAATAAAAATCATGCAGGAACAAGGTATAGAAGAGAAAACAAAAAAAATACTACTACCATTGATGAAAGAAAACTTTGATGGATATAAGTTTTCGGTGTTTGGTAAGGAAAATATGTATAACTCAAATATGTGCTTATATTTATTAAGTTATTATATGAGATTAAAAAAACTTCCAGAAAAATTAGTTGATGTAAATATAGCAAGTGATTACTCAAAACTAGCAAAAATGTTAGAAATATGTGAAGGTGAAAATAAACTATCAATACTGAAAAGAACAATATCAGGAGAAGGGATAGTAGCAGAAATAACACAAAAGTTTAACCCAGAAATAGGCTTTGGAGAAGAAGAATTTGTGTCAATGCTATTTTATTTGGGATATTTAACAATATCAGAAGAATTTCTAGGAAAAGCTAAGTTGCAAATACCGAATGTTGTAATGAGAGAAATATATTCAGAGTATTTTATACGCATAATGAGTGAGAAAGCAGAGCTAAGAGTTGAAGAAACCGATTATAATGAAATGCTAGAGGAGATAGCTTTACGAGGGGAAATAGATAAATTGATACAACTGCTTCATAAATATCTAAATAACTTATCAAACCGAGACTTTCAAAGGTTTGATGAGAAGTATGTAAAACTTATATGCTACTGCCTAGCAATGAATTTGAAGTTGTTCTCAATTAAATCTGAGCTTGAGGTTAATAGGAATTATCCAGATTTGTTAATAGTGCCTAGGGATAGAACAAAAGGATATAAATCTGTAATGATAGAGTTTAAGTATTTGAAAAAGGAAGAAGCCGGAAAGCTTACGGAAAAGCAGGTTGAGGCGAGAGAACAGATAGAAAGATATGGAGAGTTTGAAGATATAAGGGATATAGAAGGTTTGAGTAAATATACGGTTGTTGTGGTAAATGATGAGGTATATGTGGAGAAGATTTAAAGTTGTGCACAATTGGGATTAGTCCTAGTTGTGCATAATTATTGATACGTGCTTTTTACTGTTCCGTAGGGTTTGTAGAATTTGGGTAAGTTATTGGTAGAAAGTTGTATGGGAGGTTTTGTAAAAAAAGATAAGAAAATGTAAAATAGATGTTGGAGATGTAGTGTCCGTAAGAAACGAAGTCGATTGGCTGTAAATGGTGCAATTGACTTCGTTTTAATTTGTTATTAAAATTTATATAAAAGAAAGAGTAAAAGAAACAAAAGACGAAAGAGGAGAGTGAGGGTTATATGTTGAGTAATGAGAATAATGAACAAAATGAAAACAATACACATGAAAGCTGCGCAACCCTTGATACTGTAGAGAGAGAGAGAGAGAGAGAGAGAGAGAGAGAGAGTCTATCTAAAGACTAGAATAAGAAACGGAAAAAAGATTAATTTAAAATGGTTATTAATATGTATTGCAATTATAACTGGTATAATAGCAATATTTTTTGGTGAGTCAAAGTTTGTTGTAAAAAATGATGTTAGTGTAGAGATATCATTCCAATCATATATTATTCAGGACAAAGAAATAAAAAGAAGTGTAAAGGAAGTAGAAGGTCAACCAGACAAATTAGAAGTTCAAATAGAAAGTAAGAGAGAAGGAGTAAAAGTTCAATATAGGGAAAAAGGTTCAGATGAGTGGCTAGATTATAATGGACCATTTGAAGTGGACCCTAATACAGAAATAGAAGTTAGATATGCAACAGAAGATGAAGAATGGGGAGGCCCAGTAACTGAAAAGGTAGTAACCATGCCTAATTATCAGTTAAAAGAAACAGGAGAGCAGTTTCCAACTTTGGAAGAAGCAATTGAGGCAGGGAGAAAATATAAAGAAGAAAATGGTAAAGGAGAAACTATAACAGTATTAAGAGATACAACAGAGACAAGTGAAAAACCTCCAAAAATACCAGAAGATACAGATATAACTGTTGAGTTGAACGGACATACTGTAACTTTGGAAGGAACAAGCATAACTAATGAAGGTAATTTAACAGTTAAAGGAGAAGGAACAATAGAATCAACATCATCTTCTGCTATAGTAGATAATGGAAAATTGACAGTAGGTGAAAATGATGGAAATGTACATCCAGACCAACCAAAAATAAAAGGTAAAACATCTGGAGTTAAAGTGGGAGAAAATGGAATATTTGAATTCTATGATGGAAAAATAACAGGTGAAACAGGAAAATCAGTAGAGGGAGAAATTGCAAAAACACCAGAAAACTATGCAAAAAGAGTAACAAAAAATGAGGACGGAACAGAGACAACAGATTTGGATGATGATTGGATTGTTAAATTCCTATTAAATAAAGAGACAAATGCTAGTACCGAAAGTAGCATATTAAAAAATAGTATGTTAATGCAAGCTCTAAGTGATATGCCAACATATAAATTAAACAGTGAAGAAATAACAAATGCAGACGAAAGAGCAGATGAAGGAGAAAGTAGAAACGCAAATATAAATCAAATAGCAAACGTAAACGGAGACATTGTTTTAGATAATATAACATATGAAGTTGAAAAAGTAGAAAAGAAAGAATACAATACAAAATTTACTTCAGATGAGTTAGAAACAGTACCAGAATATAGTAAAACGGGATACACATTTGATGGCTGGTATGCAAATGATAAATATACAAGAAAATTAACATCAGAAGATAACTTTACTGTAAATACAGCAGATTTTCAAGATGAGGATTTAGCGGACACAGATGCATATGTTTATGCAAGATGGAAAGCAAATACATACACAATAAAATATTCATTAGATGGAGGAACCAGTGGCCTAAATGCACCACAGAGTGGTGAATATGATAAAGTATTGAAAATTGATAATCCAACAAAAGCAGGATATACATTCACAGGTTGGTCAACATCAGGAGCAAATGGATTAGACAATAATGCGATGAAAGGAACAGAAAAAAATAATATGTCATCATGGGGTGGAGAACTAACCACAGATACATTCTTTAAAAACCTAGTAGATGATAATGGTGGAACAGTAACGTTAACTGCAACATGGAGAAAAAATGTTGCAAGAGTTGAATTACCAGATGATGAAACATATACATATGATGGAACAGAGAAAAAGCCTAAAGTTCAATTATATGACGAATATACAAATGAGCCAATACCAGAAAGTGAATATACAGTAAAATATAAAGATAATAAAGATGCTGGAGAAGCAAGCATAGAAATAGAATTTAAATCAGATGAAAAATATTCAGACACATATACTGAAAAATTCACTATAAATAAGAAACAACTTACAATTGAATCAGCAAATTCAACAGCTAGAGTATATGATAGAACGACAAATGCTTCAGGGACTATTACATTAAGCGGAGGAGAAAACAACGAAGTACCAACAGCAAAAGGAACTTTCACATTTGATACAAAAAATGTTGGAACTGGTAAAACAGTAAATATTACAGAAATTACTTTAAATGAAGAATGGCAAAAGAATTATGAATTGAAAGAAACAACATATAAAATAACAACAGGAAAGATTACAGCAAAAGAAATAACAGCAACATTAACAGCAAATGAAAAAGTGTATAACGGAAAAACAGACGCAACAGGAAAGATTACTTTAACAGGAGTTATAAGTGGAGATACAGTAACAGTTGAAGCAGCAAGCTATACATTCGATAATAAAGATGTTGGTACAAGAACTGTAACAGCTAAGTCATTAACCTTATCAGGAGCAGATGGTAGTAATTATGTGTTAAGTGGAACACAAGCTACCCAAATTACAGCAACAGCAGATATATCAAAAGCTATATTAACAGCAACATATGCAGATGAAACCATAAAATATGGAGAAAAGCCAGCGTTAATTATAAAGGTAACAGGATTTGTAAACAGCGAAACTGATAAAACAGCGGAAGATTATCAGGCTCCAACTCTTGCTACTACTGCAAAAAATGTTGGTACATATTCTTTAGGAAAAGGAATAACAAGGACTGATGGTTCAGCAAGAAATTATACATTTAATTATGTAATGGGAAATTTAAAAATTAATCCAAGTAGTAATGTGGAAGTTGAATTAAGTCAAGATGAATTTACATATAATGGAAAGCCTCAAGATCCACCAGTTAAAGTAAAAGATCCGGTAACAGGGGAAATTATTCCAAGTACAGAATATACAGTGTCATATAGTAATGACACTGAAGCAGGAACAGCAAGTGTAACTGTAACATTTAAAGATAGTCAAAATCATTCAGGAACATATACTGAAACATATACGATTAATAAAGCTAATAAAGAGATAACACTAGATAGTACTACAGTATATGTAGGAAAAGGAACTAAAAAAACTATAGGATATACACATACAGGTGAAGATGTAGATGTAAGCGTAAAGTCAAATGGAACAACAACTGCAACAGCAACTATAAAAGATGGAACTAAGACAGGAAGTGTAGAAATAACTGGTGTTGAAGCTGGTAGTACTACATTAACTGTAACGGCGCCTGAAAGTAAGAATTATAATAGTGCTACAAAGACTATAACAGTTGTAGTAACAGATTTTTCAATAGCACCAACTTCATCAATAATTGCTAAGGGTGGGAAAGTAACAATAACACCAACAATTAATCCTGAAAATATTAGAAATACAGCAGCCGCAACAACAATATCATGGTCAACAAGTGATGCTGATACAGCTTCGATAGATAAAACGTCTACAACAACAGGTGGTGCAATTATTGTAACAGGTGTAAAAAATGGAACAGTAACTATTACTGCAACTTTGAATGGACAATCTAAAACAGCAACAGTTATAGTAGATGCGACAAAACCAGTAGTAACTATAACTAGAACAAACTATAATACATTTAATTGGAAAGCGTCAGATAATACAGGAATAACAGAATGGCAAATTACAACAACTGAAAATACCCCAACAGCAAATTGGCAAACAATAGCATCAACTAAGGAAACAAGTGGAACAAAAATTATAGATGCAAGTAAGGCGCAAACGTATTATGTATGGGCAAAAGATGAAGTAGGAAATATTGGAAGTGAGAAAATATCATCATTCTTGATGACAAGAAGTGTAGGAACAGGATCATCATTAACAACAAGGGTAGATGGAACAAATTCAACAACAGGAACAGATGTAACAGTAAACACAATAGTGCTATCAGGAACGGAAGTATTTTCAACAGCGTCAACAAATGCAGGATATCATTCAGCTGTATTGAAGAAAGATGGTACACAAGTAACAAATGGAAGTGTAATAACAATAACATCAGCAACAACAATAGAATCAAGTGCAACAGCAAATGTAGTAACAGTAAATATATATAAAGATGGAACAGCATGGTCAGCAAGTGGAATGAAGATAACATTATATAGTGGAGAAATAGCAACAAATTATACAGCAACAGTTACTTCAAGTGGATTAAGTAAAGCAACATTAAGTGCAGTACCAAACGGAACATATAATGTATATGCAGGAAAGGATAGTGCTAATAAAACATCATTAATAGATAGTAATGTAGATGTAACAGTAAGTAATAATAATCCAGGTGCGGTAACAGTAAATTACTATAGTGTAACATTAGAAAAGGGAACAGGAATAAGTGCAGTAAGCAATGGAAGTACAAATACAACAGATGCAAAACAATACTTATATATAACAGGAGGAACACAACAAAATATAGCAATAGATGCTACAGTATCATCAGGATACTCATGGAAAACATGGACGAAAACAACAGGTACAACTCCAGCAACATTTGCAGTAACAACAAAGAACCAAAACATAAAATTAGCAGCAGGAGCGGTAACATTAAGAGCTGATGCAACATACACAGCAACTCCAATCATAACAAGAAAGACTTATAATACGTTCCAATATAGTGCAAACGGAGCAGTAGCATACTATGTAAGTACAACACAAACAACAGCACCAGCAGCGGGATCAGGAGCAGCAAGTGGAACATTTGCATTGGATACATGGACAACAGCAACAACCACAGGAGAGCTAACATTAAAAGCAGGAGAAACATACTATGTATGGGCAAAAGATGCAGCAACAGGAGGAAATGTATCAGCAAGTAATGCAAGTATAAAAGTATTAACAATAACAAAAAGCCAAGGAACAGGAACAACATTAACAGTAAAATATGATGCAACAACAGAAAGTTCAGGGACAACCCTTTCAGCAAGCAGTATATTAGTATTAAATGGAACACCATTCTGGGCAAAAGCAGTAGCAAATACAGGATATAATACACCAACATTAAAACATGGAAATGAAGGAACAATAGTGGCAACAGGAGGAACATTTAATGCAAATGCAACTGAATCAATAACAAGTGCAGCAACAGCAAATAAATATAAGATAACAATAAATCCAAACAGTGGAAAATATAATAATAGCACAACTTCAACTACAGTAGATGCAACATATGATGCAGTAGTAACAATAAGTAATCCAACAAGAGATGGATACACATTTATGGGCTGGACAGCAGACAGTAAGTTAAATACTACAACTGCAAAACATGGAACAGCGAGTGGAAGTGTAACAACAAACTGGTCAAGTGGAAGTACGAAAGTAACATCACAATACTTCAAGAATCTAACGCCAACAAATAATGAAACAGTAACATTAACAGCAAATTGGAAAGAAAATAACTATGAAGAATTAAATAGTAGTCAACATGTAAAATATTACGAAACATTAGAGGAAGCATTGTCTGGAGTAGCAACAGGACATACAATAAAAGTACTAAATAGTAAAACAGAAAAAGCAGCAACACTAGCAACAAGCAAAACAGTAACACTAGATTTAAATGGAAAAACAATAACAATGACAGGGACATTAACAAATAATGGAACTTTAACTATAAATGGGACATCAGGGAAAATAACATCAAGCGTAAATACAATAATTAATAATGAAAATCTAACAATATCTGGAAGTATAGAAGTAAATAATACAGCTTCGGGAAATTCAACTATTGTAAATAATAAAAAAGCGACAATTAGTGGTGGAACAGTATCATCAAATAATTTTGAGGCAATATGGAATGGTGATGCGGTAAAAGATTCAAGTGTTCAGCTAACAATATCTGGAGGAAAGATTACTTCTAACACAAACATTGGCGTGGATAATCAATCAGCAGGAACAGTTTCTATATCAAATGGAACAATATCATCAACAAGTGGAAATGCTGTATGTAATGAGTTGACAGGAAAGATTACAATATCAGGTGGAACAATCTCATCAACAAATGCAGATGCAATATATAATGCATCGACAGGAACAATAACAATATCAAATGGAACGATAACATCTAATAGTAAAGCAGGTATAGCTGTTGGAAAAGGAACAGTAACAATGACAGGAGGAAGTGCCACAGGTTCAACATATGGAGTATGGATGAGTGATGTCAATTCAGCCGTATTTACATTAGGAACAAATGAGGGGGGAACACCAAGCACCACAACGCCATCAGTAACAGCAACAGGAACATCAGGCATTGGAGTATATAATAATGGAACAGCAAAATTCAATTTCTATGATGGTATAATTAAAGGAGCAACAGGTAAATCAATAAGTGGAACAGTAAGTGCTACTCCAACAGGATATAGAGTAAAGAAGGAAACAACAAGTGACAACAAAGAGCAAGCAACACTAGGAAATACATATAAAATAAAGCTAGACCTACAAGGAGGAGCATATAATGGACAAACAACGGTAACAGATAAAACCGCATATTTTGATCAACCAATAGAAATAAGCAACCCAACAAAAACGGGATATACATTTGCAGGCTGGTCAACATCAGGAACAAATGGGCTTGGAAATAATGCACAAATGGGAACCACAAAAGATAGTGTAACGACTCACTTTGGTGGTTCAGATAATAAACCAAACCAGAAATTCTTTAAAAATCTAACAGATGAACCAAATAAAACAGTAACATTAACAGCAATCTGGACACCAAATAAATATAAGGTAACATTAGATAGTCAAGGTGCAACAACAGAAGGAACAAAAGCATATTGGTATAAATACAACACAACAACTACAGTAGATGGTACAACAGTATACTATTACACGGATGAAGCAATGTCTTCAGGACCAATGAAAGAATCTACAATAACAAAACCAACAAAAACAGGTTATACATTTGGAGGATATTATACAGGAACAAATGGAGCTGGAACTCAATACATAGATCAAAATGGAAAATGTGTTGGTAATAGATATCAAGTAGCCGGAGATATTACATTATATGCAAAATGGATACCAAATAAATATAAGGTAACATTAGATAATCAAGGTGCAACAACAGCAGGAACAACAGCGTATTGGTATAAATATAATACAACAACTACAGTAGATGGTACAACAGTATACTATTACACGGATGAGGCAATGTCTTCAGGACCAATGAAAGAATCTACAATAACAAAACCAACAAAGACGGGCTATACATTTGGAGGATATTATACAGGAACAAATGGAGGTGGAACTCAGTACATAGATGAAAATGGAAAATGTGTTGGTAACAGATTTCAAGTAGCTGGAGATGTTACATTATATGCAAAATGGACAGCTAAAAAGGTGACAGTTACATTTAAAAGAAATATATCTGCAACAGATGCAGAACAAGTAATAAAAACATATACATATGGACAAGCAAATCCAGACTTTAGCAATAATAACTGGACAAGAGAAGGATATACTTTACTAGGTTGGTCAGAAAAACAAAATGCAACCCAAAAAGACTATTCTGTAAACAGTTCAGTAGCGGATTACTGGATCGATCTAAAATCTCCTACGGTAACTTTATATGCAGTATGGGAAGCAAATAAATATAAGGTAACATTAGATAATCAAGGTGCAACAACAGCAGGAACAACAGCGTATTGGTATAAATACAACACAACAACTACAGTAGATGGTACAACAGTATACTATTACACGGATGAAGCAATGTCTTCAGGACCAATGAAAGAATCTACTATAACAAAACCAACAAAAACAGGCTATACATTTGGAGGATATTATACAGGAACAAATGGAGGTGGAACTCAGTACATAGATCAAAATGGATTATGTGTTGGTAATAGATATCAAGTAGCTGGAGATATTACATTATATGCAAAATGGATACCAAATAAATATAAAGCAACATTGGATAATCAAAGTGCAACAACGGCAGGAACAACTGAATATTGGTGGTATTATAATACGAGCAAAAATGTAAATGGGCAAACAGTGTATTATTATACAGATTCGGCAATGACAAAACCAATGAATTCTTCTACAATTACTAAACCAACCAAAACTGGTTACGTATTTAAGGGATATTACACAGGAACAAATGGAACTGGAACTCAATACGTTGATGAAAATGGAACTTGCATGAATAACATATATACTCTAGCAGAAAATAAAACTCTGTATGCATTTTGGGCTAGATATACAGAATATAGTGGGTCAACTACAACTGTAGTGAAACATTATGCAACACTATCTGAGGCAACTACAGGAGTTAAAAGTGGAAACACAATAAAACCATTAGTAGATGCAACAGAAACAACAGCAGCAACATTAGGAGCTAATAAAACGGTAACATTAGACTTAAATGGACATACGATAACAATGAGTAAAGTATTAACAAATAATGGAACTTTAACTATAAATGGAACATCAGGGAAAATAACATCAAGCGTAAATACAATAATTAATAATGAAAATCTAACAATATCTGGAAGTATAGAAGT
>CANRGE010000047.1 GCA_947630065.1 uncultured Clostridia bacterium | reverse complement strand
TTAAATCTAACAATTTTTTAAATAAGTGTCCAAAAGTATCGAAAAATAAATAAATCCCCAGAATCAAAAACTCATAGAATTAATTCTATCAAGTAGACATAATATGCAAAATATGGTATAATAGTATACATAAATATTATAAAAATAGAACTTATATTATAGTTCTATATTATGCTAGTATATATACAACTAGTAAAAAAGGAGGAGTGCTTAGAGTAAAAATTATAATGTAACTGTAAACCAATGTAAATTAAAAAGGAGAAAATGAAAATGGTAGAGATTATTACAACAATTACTGGACTTATTCAAGGAGGCTTGGTATGGGCTAACAAACGGAGCAATTGGATTTTTTACTGCTTACAGTATATTTTTTTAGGTATTTTTAGCCTTACACAACATCTTTATGGAGATGTTACTAACAGTATATTTTACTTTTGTGTAGGACTTGCAGGTTGGATTTTTTGGAACAAAAGTAAAGAGGATGTACCTATAAAAAAATGTAGTAAAAAAGAAAGAATTATTTATTCAATAATAATTATTATTTTAACAATTATTATTTATTACATTTTAAAAAATACCAATGATCCACTACCTTTCTTGGATGCAGTAACGACAACTACGAGCTATGTTGCAACCTTTTATATGGTAACCAAAAAAACTGATTCTTGGATTTTGTGGTTTATAAATGATATTCTATATGTAATAGAGTATTGGCTATTGCCCAATCAAGCTTTATATTTGATGGGATTAAATATTATTTGGACATTTATGGCTGTAGGAAGCTATATTACATGGAATAAAATTTATAAAAAGCAGGAGGAAGTTAAAGATGAACGAAATTAAGATTTATTTTGCTGGAAAGTTCGATTTTTCGGCTAATGGAGAAAAATTAGAAGAACGGCTAAAAAATGACTATCGTTCTATATTATTAGGAGATTCTAAAAAGTTAACTTATGCAGACGAAAAAGCAAAACTAAATAATTATCCTATTCATTATAATGGATGCTTTTATTGCGAACAAGCATCTAATGGTGATTATACTTCAACTGACTGTAAATTCATTGTTAGACAAGAGATTAAATCAGTAATAGAGGCAGATATTTTTTGCTGTGTATTTGATTTAGATTTTTCTGTTGGTACAATAGTAGAATTAATGGATGCAGCTTTTGCTAAAAAACGCATTGCTATATTTTTTCGAAATGTACAAAATAGCTATGAAATAAAGTCAGAATATTGGTTCGCAATTACTCGAGCAATAGAAATTTGCAAAAGTAATAATACAATAATTGAAATTTTCGATTATAATGATAGCGTTCTTCCAGTTTTACATAATTGGTTAAGCAACTTAGTTTTTACAAAAAAATATGTATGTATTAGATTTGAAAAATTGGAAGAAAATTTAAAAGAGTTTACACAAGTTGGACAAATGGATTTTACAAACAAAAAAGTTTTATTTTATGAATCGAATAATAATAAAATTATTATTGAAACATATAAAACAAACTTAATAATTGTAAAGGCTCTTAATGAAATTCATAACAAAGGACTTATAGATGTTACAAATAATGCTATTTATGAGGACATCAATATAGAAAAGGGCAATATTATATGTAATGCTATTATCGAAGGTACTGATGGTGTTGGAAAAACAACGACAATAATCGAATTAATAAAACAAGGAATTGTATGCCAAGATCGTTCAAAAATAATATGTGATTACATGTTATTCGATGTATTGATGGAAGACAGATGTTCAGCATATAAGAATTATCTTGACAATACAAATGATTTTGTGATTTTTCTTGTTAATAATTCTAAAGAAGAACTAGAATCTAGAATTAATAAAAGAGAAACTATTAGTACATTTGATAAAAAAGCTTATGAATATAATATGCTCTATGAAGAAACATACTTAAAGATGAAAGAGCTTAATTTAAAGAATCCAATAGAACTAATAAATTGTACAGGGTTATCTATAAGTGAACAAGAAAAAGCTGTTAAAGACTGTATATTAAGGAGGAACAGGTATGAGTAAAGGTATTTTTATAGGAAGTTTTGATCCGTGGCATAATGGACATATGGATAGGCTAAACAATGCATTAAAAATATTTGACGAAGTAACTATTGTTGTGGCCGATAATGAGACTAAAAAAACATACTGGTTTAATCAAGAAGAGCGTACTAACTTAGTAAAACGGTGTGTAAAATATTATGGTCGAAAAGTTATTGTAAAAAGTGCAGGCTCAAAAATGCTACATGACATATGTCATGAAGAAAAAATATTTAATGTTTTTAGAGGAGTTAAGGCGGGTAGAACATTTGAAGAAGAAATTAGATTGCAGATTACATCTAATTATATGGCAAAAAATGAATATGATGAAAAAATACTCTTTGTATATGATATTACAAGTGAAGAGGACTTCAGAGGTTCTAGCGTTGTCAAGAACTTACTTTTAAGGCATAAAGATATTAGCACTTTAGTACCTTCTTGTATTATCAAGGATTTAAAAGAAAGAGCGAAAGATTATGAGTAAAGTTATTGTAGGTATTACAGGAAAATCTGGTAGTGGAAAGACTACATTAACTAATGAATTAGTTAAAAATATTCATAACTCTAAGGCAATTAATATTGACTCTATTAGACATCAAGTATTAGCATTTCCTAATATAATCAAAAAGATATGTGAAGTATTTGGCAGAGATATTTTAAATAAAGATGGAAATATTAATCGAAAAAAATTAGGTAATATTGTATTTGCCAATAATGAAAAAATGTTGCAATTAACATTGATAATATCTCCGTATATTTCTAATGAAATAGAACAGGAGATTAAATCAAATTATGATGTAATAATACTAGATGGAATATTATTACCACAGATTACAGTATGGAAAAATTGTAATATAAAAATATTGGTTTGTGAAGATTTACCTATTAGAAGAAACAGAGTTATTATAAGAGACAATATTTCTAAAGAATATTTTGATGCAAGAGAAAAGACTAGTATAGAGTATGAAGAAGATCAGTTTGATTATATCATTTTTAACAACAGTTACAAGGCACTTCTTACCACAGTAGAAGAACTGACTAATATAATTAATAGTTAGGCTAAAAGGAAGTTGATTTTTAATATCAGCTTCCTTTTTTAAATTATATTATTGCATTAATATCAGAAGGAATAGGTGCTTCTATAGATAATGCTTTTTTAGTAATTGGGTGAATAAAGTTTATTTTACAAGCATGTAATGCTTGACGATTAATTAATGAAGATGTACTTCCATATAAACTATCTCCTATAATAGCATGACCAATATGTGATGTGTGTACACGAATTTGATGAGTACGACCAGTTTTTAATGTTATATATAATAAAGAATAATTTCCAAATTCCTTTATTACACAATATTCAGTAATAGCAGAATCTCCACTTTTGGATACAGTCCTTTCTATAATACTATTTTCTTTTCTTGCAATAGGTAAATTAATACATCCATTTTTTTCTTTTAAAAATCCGCTTACTAATGCAATATAATACTTTGAAAAAGTATTTTCTCTCATTTGTCGTGATAGACATTCTTGAATGTATTCATTTTTGGCAAAAATTACTATTCCAGAAGTGTCTTTGTCTAATCTATTAACAGGTCTTATTTTTCTTTTTAAATTAATTTTATCAAAATAATATTTAACTCCATTAGATAAACTTTTATCATAATGTAATATTGAAGGATGTATAGCCATTCCATATGGTTTATTTATTACTAATAAGTAATCATCTTCGTATAAAATATCTAAATCTACTTCATAAGGTACAATATTAGAATTATCTTCTTCAAAATCTAAATTAACTTTTATAATATCATCTATTTTTACGGGTGCATTGATAGGTACAATTTTATCATTTATATATATTTTATTTTCTCTTTTTAATTTTAATAGTAATCTATCTGATATTAAGAATTCTTCTTTTAATAATTGTTTAATATTTGTATATTTATTACTATTTATAGATAGCTGTAATTCCATTTATAATCCTCCTAATTACAATTTTATTATAACATATAACACAATACTTGCATAACCAAAAATTAGAATTATAAAGCTTTCCCTAATATATAACAAAAACTTCTTTGCAAACATACATAATTGAAAAAAACGTTTACATAATTTGACTTACTGATAAAAATTTGCTAAAATATAGATATTATAAAATGTTTGGAGTGAATGCTATGAAAAAAAATCTACAATTTAATCAAGAAATGCAGTGGAGAAATGAACAAGAAATTTTAAGACGGGGTATTTGCTTAAATGAATTCAATATTACAAATGTAAAGTATGTTGCTGGGGTTGATACAGCATATACTAAAGTTGGAAATCAAGAATATGGTTGCTGTAGCATCGTAATAATTGATAATGATACTTTTAATGTAATTGAAAAAGTTAATCATGTCGGTAAAGTAGATGTGGATTATTGCCCAGGCTTCTTATCTTTTAGAGAGTTACCACTTATATTAGAAGCAAACAAGGAAATTGAACTTTCACCAGATGTATTTGTATTTGACGGAAATGGTTTAATTCACCCAAATAGAATGGGAATTGCAACACATGCATCATTCTATTTAAAAAAACCATGTATTGGTGTAGCAAAAACTTTCTTTCGGGCAGAAGAGAACCTAGTTTTTGATATGCCAGATAATATTGTCGGTGCAAGTACCAATATAGTAAGTAATAATAAGGAAATATTAGGTATCGCATTAAGAACAAGGAAAGATTGTAAACCAGTATTTGTATCAGTTGGAAATTATCTTTCTTTAAAAAATGCAAAAGACCTAATAATGCATTATATTACTGATGAAAGTAGAATACCAATGCCAACACATTTAGCAGATATTGAAACACATAAACTCCGTAAAGAATTTCTACAGATTTAAGATTTATTAATCTTTTTCAAGCGAAAACTTTGTTATTTTGAACTATTATAGTTACAAATTAACAAAGTTTTTTTATATAATAGGAAAGTTTTACTTTCCTATTATATAAAAAAATAACATTGCACAGAAAAATTACTTTGTAAATTTTCGCGTCAACAAATCTTTACGCTTCTTTGAGACCTTAAATTTAGATAGCAAACTTTAAGATGTAGAGAAAAGGTCTCGCGAAGCGAGATTTGTTCTATAATAGGAAAGTTCTACTTTCCTATTATAGAACAAAATAACATTTCAAAAATTTTATTATTTTACTTAAAAACATTGTGATTTTTTTTTATTAAATATATAATAAAATTATTATATAGGAAATGGAGGAAATAAAATGTCTTTTATAAATAGTATAAAAGAAAAAGCAAAAACTTCTATGAAAACTATAGTGTTACCAGAAGCAACAGATAGAAGAATAATAATAGCAACAAGTAAAATCTTAAGTGAAGGTTTTGCTAATATTGTTTTATTAGGAAATAAAGAACTTATACAAAATATAGCAAAAGAGAATTCCGTAGATATTTCAAAAGCAATTATAATAGATCCAGAAAATTCAGATAAATATGAATATTATGTAGAAAATCTTTTTGAAATAAGAAAGAATAAAGGAATGGATTTAGAAACTGCAAAAAAACTTATAAAGGACCCAGTTTACTATGGAACAATGATGGTAAAAATGAATGATGCAGATGGGCTTGTATCAGGTGCAATACATTCAACATCAGATACTTTAAGACCAGCTTTACAAATTTTAAAAACTGCTCCAAATACTAAATTAGTTTCAGCTTTTTTCTTAATGGTATTACCAAATACAAATTATGGTGAAGATGGAATATTTGTATTTTCAGATTGTGGATTAAACGAAAATCCTAATGCAGAAGAATTATCTGAAATTGCAATTTCATCTGCAGATAGTTTTAGAATGTTAGTAAATAAAGAGCCAAAGGTAGCTATGCTATCATATTCAACATATGGAAGTGCAAATTCAGAAATGGTTAAAAAGGTTGCAGATGCAACAGAACTTACAAAACAAAAAATGCCAAGTTTATTAATAGATGGAGAGTTGCAATTTGATGCTGCAGTAGTTCCAGAAGTTGCAGAAACTAAAGCAAAAAATAGTGTTTTACATGGAAAAGCAAATACATTAATATTTCCAGATTTAAATTCAGGAAACATAGGATATAAAATAACACAAAGGTTAGCAAATGCAGAAGCATATGGTCCTCTTTGCCAAGGAATAGCAAAGCCAGTTAATGATTTATCAAGAGGTTGTTCAAGTGATGATATTGTAGGAGTTGTAGCAATAACTGCTGTACAATCACAAATAAATATGCTATAATGCATATTAAGTTTATTTAGGAGGTTTTTTATGAAAATATTAGTTTTGAACTGTGGAAGTTCATCTTTAAAATATCAATTAATTGATATGCAAACAGAAGAGGTTTTAGCTTCTGGAAAATATGAAAGAATAGGAGAAGACGAAGCATTTATAACACATAAAGTAAATGGCAAAAAATATGAAATTGCTCATCCTGCAAAAACACATGAAGAAGCAGTTGATTTTACTTTAAAACAATTTACAAATCCAGAATATAAAGTAATAGATTCATTAGATGAGATTTCAGCAATAGGACATAGATTAGTACATGGTGGAGAAAAAATATCTGAATCTGTAGTAATAGATTCAAGAGTAATAGAAATATTAAAAGAATGTACAGATTTAGCTCCATTACACAATCCAGCAGGAATAATAGGAATAGAAGCATGTCAAAAAGTTATGCCAGGAAAACCTATGGTTGGAGTTTTTGATACAGCTTTTCATCAAACAATATCAAAAGAAAGATATATTTATCCTATACCATATGAATATTATGAAAAATATGGAATAAGAAAATATGGATTTCATGGAACATCACATATGTATGTTTCAAAAAGATTAGCAGAAATTGAAAATAAACCAATAGAAGATTTAAAAATAGTAACATGCCATTTAGGACAAGGCTCAAGTATTTGTGCTGTACAAGGTGGTAAATCAGTAGATACATCAATGGGATTAACTCCACTTGCTGGAATTCCAATGGTTACAAGAAGCGGAGATATTGATCCTTCTATAATTACGTATTTAATGAAAAAAGAAAACTTAACAGCAGAACAAGCAGAAAACATATTAAATAAAAAATCAGGTGTTCAAGGTATTTCAGGACTTGCTCCAGATTTTAGAGTAATAGAAAATGAATCAGTAAATGGAAATGAAAGAGCTAAAATTGCTATGGATAATTTTAAATATTCTATAGCTGGATATATAGCAAAATATGCAGTTGCTATGAATGGAATAGATGCAATAGTATTTACTGGTGGTGTTGGAGAAAATCAAATAAACATTCGTAAAGGAATTTGCAAACAATTAGAATTTATGGGTGTTGAAATAGACGAAGAAAAAAATAATGTAAGAAGTGAAGAAAAATTAGTATCAAAAGATTCATCAAAAGTTAAAATTTATGTAATACCTACAAACGAAGAATTAATGATAGCGAGAGAAACAAAGAAATTAATTTAAAAATATAGGGGGAATTTAAATGGCAAAAATATTAGAAGATATTTCAAGAACATTTAACGAATTTTTATTATTACCAAATTTAACTACAGAAGAATGTATACCAAGTAATGTATCACTTAGAACACCACTTGTTAAATTTAAAAAAGGAGAAGAAGCTAAATATTATGCAAATGTGCCAATGGTTTCTGCAATAATGCAATCTGTTTCAGGAGAAGAAATGGGAATAGCTCTTGCAAGAGAAGGTGGTGTAGCATTTATATATGGTGCACAATCTATAGAATCTCAAGCTGAAATGGTAAGTCATGTAAAAAAACATAAAGCAGGATTTGTAATTAGTGATTCTAATGTTAAAAGTGGAACTACTTTAAGAGAAGTATTAAATTTAGTAGAAAAAACAGGACATTCAACAGTAATTGTAACTGAAGATGGAACAGCAAATGGAAAATTTTTAGGAATAGTAACTGATAAAGATTATAGATTAACAAGAGATAATCAAGATGATATAATAGATAATTTTATGACGAAAGCCCAAGATTGTGTAACAGCTAAAAAAGGAATTACTCTTTCTGAGGCTAATGACATAATATGGGCAAACAAAATAAATTGTTTACCTATATTAACAGAAGAAGGAAATTTAAAGTATTTAGTATTTAGACGTGACTACGAAGAAAGAAAAAATAATCCAAATTCATTATTAGATGAAAATAAAAGATATATAGTAGGTGCAGGAATAAATACTAGAGATTACGAAGAAAGAATACCAGCATTAGTAGAAGCTGGTGTCGATATGGTTTGTATGGATTCTTCTGATGGATATTCTGTATGGCAAAAGAAAACTATAGAGTTTGTAAGAGCAAAATATGGTGATACGGTAAAAATAGGAGCTGGAAATGTTGTAGATAAAGAAGGATTTAGATACTTAGCAGAAGCAGGAGCAGATTTTATTAAAGTTGGCGTTGGCGGAGGTTCAATTTGTATAACGCGTGAGACTAAAGGTATTGGACGTGGACAAGCAAGTGCCTTAATAGATGTTGTTGCTGCTCGTGATGAGTATTTTGAAGAAACAGGTATATATATCCCAGTATGTTCTGATGGTGGAATTGTACATGACCATCATATAACAATAGCACTTGCATTAGGAGCAGACTTTGTTATGATGGGAAGATATTTTGCTAGATTTGATGAAAGCCCAACAAGAATTTTAAAAGTAGGAAATAACTATGTAAAAGAATATTGGGGCGAAGGCTCAAATAGAGCTAGAAACTGGCAAAGATACGATTTAGGAGGAGAAAAGAATAAATTATCTTTTGAAGAAGGTGTTGATTCATATATACCTTATGCTGGTTCATTAAAAGAAAATTTGGCAGTAACAGTTTCAAAAATAAAGTCAACTATGTGCAACTGTGGGGCAACTTCAATTAAAGAATTACATGAAAAAGCAAGATTAACTCTAGTGTCTGATGTAAGTATACAAGAGGGAAGTGCACATGATGTTATATTAAAAGAAGTTGATAAAAGCTATAAATAGTTGAATTAAACACATTTATATGGTAAAATATTAGTTAGATATTTAGTAGTATTACTCAAATTAAATTAAGTTTGAGTGTGGTATAGCTAAATATACTATTTAGAAAGGAGATATTTTTAGTAACTCATAAACCTAACATTAGGAGGATATCAAATGAAAACAGCGAAAAAAATTGCGATATTTACCATTGTAGCATTGGTAATAGCCACTGTATGGAGTTGGATTAAAGAAGTTATTCGGGCGGAACAAAATGCTCATGAATATGATGAGGACTTCGACGATAGCGATTTCTTTGATGATGAAATTGCAGAAGAATTCACAGAAAATCATACTGACTTTGGAAAGTATTCAGAATAAAAAATATCTCTAAAGGGAGGTGCATTTTAAAATGCACCTCCTTTTCTATATAATAGGAAAGTTCTACTTTCCTATTATATAGAAAAAAATAACATTGCACAGAAAATTTACTTTGTAAATTTTCGCGTCAACAAATCTTTACGCTTCTTTGAGACCTTGAATTTAGATAGCAAACTTTAAGATGTAGAGAAAAGGTCTCGCGAAGCGAGATTTGTTCCTAGTATTTTCCATTGATTATAACCTTATAATTACTATATAATAGTAATAGAGGTGTTTTATTTGAGAATAATAAAATCATATGGAAATAAATTAATTAATAAAGAAATAAAAAGAAGTTATAAATTCTTTGCGAACGAATGGAATAAAAATGAAAGTAGCAAAGGTTATGGGTTAGTAAGAGATAAAACTATTATAGCGGAAGATGTAGCAAGCATTGCTTCTGTAGGATATGGATTAGCAGCATTAGTAATAGGAGTAGAACATAAGTGGATAAGCTTTAATAAAGCATATATAAGAGCAAATAAAACATTAGATACATTCATAAATAATGTAGAAGGTAAAAATGGATTTTATTATCATTTTATAAATATGGAAACAGGTAAAAGAGAGTGGAATTGCGAAATTTCTATAATTGATACAGCTATTTTTATATGTGGAGCGATTACTGCAGGAGAATATTTTGGAAAAGAAGTAAAAGAGAAAGCGACTATGTTATATAAAAGAATGGATTGGAGATGGTATACAAATAAAGAAAATGATATGTTTTATATGGGGTATACTCCAGAAAAAGGTTTTTGGGGACAATGGGATATGTATGCAGAACAATTAATGTTATATATATTAGGAGTAAGTTCTCCAACATTTCCTATTAGCTCAGAAATGTATTATAAATTTAAAAGGCCAATAGCAAGTTACAAAGAAAATAAAGATATAATATATACATATTGTGGAGCTCTTTTTGCATATCAGTTTTCTCATGTATGGTTTGATTTTAGAAATACAATAGACTCAGATGGAGTAAATTGGTTTGAAAATTCTGTAAAAGCTACAAAAGCTAATAGACAATATTGCATAGATAATAGTAAATACATAAAAACATATGGAGAAAATTCTTGGGGATTAACAGCATGCCTATCTCCAAAAGGATATATAGGACCAGGTGCAGAACCTTGCAATGTAGATTTAAATGTAGAAAATGATGGAACAATAACCCCTTGTGGAGCAATAGGTTCTATAGTATTTACTCCTAAAGAAAGTATAAAAGCAATGGAATATTACTATAATAACTTCACACAATTATGGGGGAAATATGGTTTTAAAGATGGATATAATTTAACATTAGAAAAACCTTGGTTTGCTAAAGAATATATAGGAATTGATAAAGGAATAGAATTATTGATGTTAGAAAATTATTTACATGGAACAATATGGAAATATTTTATGAAAAATAAATATGTAATTGAAGGATTAAGCAAATTAAACATTGTAAAAGAAAAAAATTACATATTAAAATAAAAATATAATTTACATTTTTTCTAAAACATGATATATAAAGTATATATTTGTGCATTAGGAAGGAATGAAGATTAAATATGGAGCATTGGAGTATAGAAGATTATAAGAATTATACAAATCAAAAAGCTAGAACAAGTAAATATAGAGCAAATAAAACATCAATAGATGGACATACTTTTGATAGTAGTAAAGAAGCGGAATATTATTGTGAATTAAAAAATAGATTAAAAGCAAACGATATAAGAGGATTTTGTTTACAAGCAACATTTATATTAGCACCTGGACTAAAATATAAGGCAGATTTTGTTGTATTTAATAATGATGGAAGTCAAGAAATTATAGATGTAAAAGGTTATAAAACAAAAGAATATATTGCAAAGAAAAAAGTTTTTGAAGAAAAATTTAATTTAAAAATTAAAGAAATTTAAGTAACATTACTTATAAAAATTAAACAATACTAATTATTTTTTATACAGAAAATATTAGTATTGTTTTTTTTCGTTTTTTGATTGACATTTTTTTTATTATAATAGATAATAAATATATCGAAAATTACTGAAGGATAAAAGTGTGATTTTTTCACATTATTAATAAACCAAGGAGGAAATGTATAATGTACATGTTTAACAAAATAACTGTTAATCCTCAATTACCAAAGAGAATTAACAAACTAAGTGAAATTTCTAATAATTTATGGTGGACTTGGAATAGTGAATTTTTAAAACTATTTCAATATATCGACATTGATTTATGGGAGACAGTAGGAAAAAATCCAGTAAAATTTTTAAGATTAGTATCACAAGAAAAATTGGAAAAAGCCACAGAAAACCAAGAATTTTTAAAGAAATATGATAAAGTAGTTGCAGACTATGAAAATTATATGAATAGTAAATCTACATGGTTTAGCAAAAAATATCCAAACAATAAAAATGATTTAATAGCATATTTTTCTGCTGAATATGGTTTAGATGAGACTATACCTATATATTCAGGAGGACTTGGAATATTATCTGGAGACCACTTAAAATCTGCTAGTGATTTAGGCCTACCTTTTGTAGCAATTGGTTTATTATATAAAAACGGATACTTTAACCAAGTAATAAATGGATATGGTCAACAATCTGCAGTATACAAAAATTTGGAATTAGATAATTTACCAATATTACCAGTAAAAACAGAAGGCGGAGAAGATTTAATTATAGGTGTAAAACTTCCTAGAAAAAAATTGTATTTAAAAGTATGGAAAATAAATGTAGGAAGAATTAAGTTATACTTGTTAGATTCAGATATAGAACAAAATGCAGATAAAGATTATAAGGAAATAACTCTAAAATTATATGGCGGAGACCAAGAAATGAGAATAAGACAAGAAATTGTACTTGGTATGGCTGGAGTAGAGTTATTAAAACAATTAAAATTAGAACCAACAGTATATCATATGAATGAAGGACATTCTTCTTTCTTAATTCTAGAATTAATTAAAAATATAATAGAAAATCAAAAAGTATCATTTGAAATAGCAAGAGAAATAGCTTCATCAAAAACAGTATTTACAACACATACACCAGTACCAGCAGGTAATGATATATTCCCTATAGAACTAGTAGAAAAATACTTCAAAGATTTTTGGGTTAAATTAGGAATAGAAAGAGAAGAATTTTTAAAATTAGGAATGAAACCAGGTAAAGACTTAGAGCCAGGATTTAATATGGGAATATTGGCACTAAAAATAGCAGGAAAGAAAAATGGTGTTAGTAAATTACATGGAGCAGTATCAAGAGAATTATTTGGAGAAGTTTGGCCTAATATTGCTGCAGATGAATCACCAATAACACATATAACAAATGGTATACATACATGTAGTTGGTTAGCACCAAATTTAAAACAGTTATATAATAGATATTTACAACCATATTGGCAAGATAAAATATATGACGACGCTGTTTGGGAGAACATAGCAGATATACCAAATGAAGAATTATGGTCAGAACATCAAAAAAGAAAAGAAAAATTAATGAAATTAGTAAAAGACAATGTTTCAACTAGATTAAGAAAATCAGGTGTTGGATATGAAGATATTAAAGATATTGTTTCAAAATTAAATCCTAATGCATTAACAATAGGATTTGCAAGAAGATTTGCTACATATAAAAGAGCAACATTAATATTTAGAGATTTAGAAAGAATAACAGAAATTTTAAATGATGAAGAAAGACCTGTACAATTAATTTTTGCAGGAAAAGCACATCCAGCAGATAAAGAAGGACAAGATTTAATAAAATATATACATGAAATCTCAATGAAACCACAATTTAAAGGAAAAATATTCTTATTAGAGAACTATAATATTCAAATAGCAAGATATTTAGTAAGTGGTGTAGATGTATGGTTAAATAATCCTAGAAGACCAATGGAAGCATCTGGAACTAGTGGACAAAAAGCATCAGTTAACGGAGTTATAAATTTTAGTATATCAGACGGATGGTGGGCTGAAGGTTATAATTCAAAAAACGGATGGTTAATTGGAAATAATGATGAATACGAATCATATGATATTCAAGACAATGCAGATAGTGAAAGCATCTACAATACATTAGAAAATAAAATAATACCAGCATATTACAGCAAAAACGAAAATGGAATATCTGAAAAATGGATGGAACTAATGAAAAATTCTATTATATCAACTGGTGGAAAATATAGTACATCTAGAATGGTAGTAGAATATACAGAAAAATTATATATGCCATTATGTAATTTATACAATAATTATTATCGTAACTTAGAAGAAGTTACAAGCTTTAACTCGTGGAAAAAAGATTTATTTAATAGATGGAATGACATCAAAATAACAGGAATTAGCAAAATGGAAAATGTATCTATTGATGCAGGAAATAATATAGAAGTAAGTTGTATTGTAGAATTACCAAATATTAATCAAGACAATATACAAGTAGAAGTATATTATGGAAAGATTTTAGATAATGGAATTATAAAGAAGATGGAAATAATACCAATGACTCTAGAAAAACAAATGGAAGAACGAAACAATTCTTACTTATATAAAGCAAAAATACAACTTACAACAGGCGGAAATTATGGTTACACATTTAGAGTTATGCCAAGACATAAAATGATACTAGATTCTGCAAACCTAGATTTAATAAAATGGCTTGAAGAATAAAATTTAAGCACAATAGGAAACATTTCTTTATAATGTTTCCTATTGTGTAATATAAAACATCTAAAATATAAACTTATCAAATATAGGAATAATTTTTAATCGTCGATCTTGGAAGGAAGATTTTTGTATAAAATATCAAATTACTTACAAAGACGAGCATAATAGACGCAGACTAACTATATTTTGTCAATAGAAAAATAAAAAATGCCTACAAAGACATACCCAATAAGTGTAGGTGCGATTTTAATCGCCCGCTATTCGAAGACTAGCTATATAAAATTATAACAAAGGAGAATAAAACAAATGAAAAGTAATAAAAACGTTGGAGTTGTAACACACACACACACACACACACACACACACACGAATAGAGTAAGAGGAATAACGCTAATAGCACTAATAATAACAATAATTTTATTATTAATATTAGCAGGGGTAGCAATAAATTTTGCTTTAGGAGATAATGGAATATTAAAAGGAGCAGAGTACGCAGT
>CANRGE010000046.1 GCA_947630065.1 uncultured Clostridia bacterium | reverse complement strand
ATTAAAGTTATCGAAAGCCAAAATGGATTATTTATAGCTATGCCAAGTAGAAAAACTCCAAACGGAGAATTCAAAGATATAGCTCATCCAATCAATGCTGAAACAAGAGAAAAAATTCAAGCAGCTATTTTAGAAGCTTATGAAGCTCCAGAAGCTGAAGAAACATCAGAATCAGCAGAATAATAAATGTAAAAAAAGCCTAGAAATAGGCTTTTTTTGTATGTATAAAAAATGTAAGTTTGAAAAAAATTCAATTTTAATGTAATTAAAAAAATAATTGACAGAATAACAATTAGAGAATATAATAAATGCAAAAAAATAAAAAATGAAGGAGAGAACGAAAGATGAGAAACGTTGGGAGAGTAACACACACACACACACACACACACACACACACGAATAGGAAAGAAAGAGGAATAACACTAATAGCGTTAATAATAACCATAATATTGTTACTAATTTTAGCAGGAGTAGCAATAAATTTCGCACTACGGTGAAAATGGAATATTAAAAGGTGCAGAATATGCTGTAGATAAATACCAAAACAAAGCAGAGCAAGAACAAAATGAATTAGCAAAAATAGATGATTACATACAAAATGGAAGAGAGACAGTAACAATAAGCAAAGAAGAATATGACGAACTAAAAAATGCAGATACTTATTCAGAACAAGAAATAAAAATAGGAACATGGATTGATGGTAAACCAATATATAGAAAAGTGTTTACTAATTTATCAATAAGTATGGGAAAAAATACATGGTATACATTAGTGGATGTAAATGAATTATCAATTGATATGTTAGTTAATGCAATAATGTATAGAAATAGCGATAAAGCTATAGCGAATCATTGTTGTTTTAGTATACAAAATGAACATTATTTAACAGGATATATAACTCATGACCCATCAACAGTATATAATACTATTGTAGTTGAATACACAAAAACAACAGATAATGGAAATTAGAAAAACTACAAAGACATGCTCAATAAATGTAGAGGCGATTTTAATCGACCGCTCTACAAAGGCTAGCTAATATATAAGAAAAATATTATAGTAAATAGCAAAGAGTAATCTCTTTGCTATTTACTATTTTCAAGAAATGTGATATATAAATAAATATAAATTAAAGGAGAGCGCATATGAGACTAGATAAATTTTTAAAAATTTCAAGAGTAATAAAAAGAAGAACAATTGCAAATGAAGTAGCAGATAATGGAAGAGTAAAAGTAAATGGAAAAGTTGTAAAACCAAGTTATGAAATAAAAGTAGGAGATATAGTTGAAATTGCTTTTGGAGAGCAAATTTCAAAATTTGAAATAATAAAAATACCACAAGTTCAAGGAAAAGATATGGGAGAATTAATCAAAATATTATAGGAGGAAATATATGTCAGATTTCATTCATTTACATGTACATAGTGAATTTAGCTTATTAGATGGTGCAAATAGAATAAAAGATTTACCAGTAAGAGCAAAAGAATTAGGAATGGATGCTATTGCAATTACAGACCATGGTGTTATGTATGGTGCAATAGATTTTTATAAAGCATGTAAAAAAGAAGGAATAAAGCCTATTATAGGTTGTGAAGTATATGTAGCAAATAGAACAAGATTTGATAAAGAAGCAGGTGTTGATGGAAATAATCACTTAATTCTACTTGCAAAAGATCAACAAGGTTATAAAAATTTAACACAACTTGTTTCAAAAGGATTTACAGAAGGGTTTTATTATAAACCAAGAATAGATAAAGAAATATTAGAAAAATATCATGAAGGACTTATATGTTGTAGTGCTTGTTTAGCAGGTGAAATAAGCCAAGCAATTTTACATGATGATATGGAAAAAGCAAAAGAAGTAGCATTATGGTTTAAAAATGTCTTTAAAGATGATTATTATTTAGAAATACAGAATAATGGTATAGCTGAACAAGTACCAGTTAATCAAAAAATAGTAGCTCTAGCAAGAGAGTTAGATATTCCTCTTGTAGCAACAAATGATGCACATTATTTAAGAAAAGAAGATGCATATAATCATGAAGTTTTACTTTGCATACAAACAGGTAAAAAAATGAGTGATGAAACTAGAATGAGGTTTGATACGGAAGAATTATATATAAAATCTCAAGAAGAAATGAAGGAATATTTTTCTAATATTCCTGAAGCAGTAGAAAATACAGTAAAAATAGCAGAGAAATGTAATTTGGAATTTGAATTTGGACATACAATTCTTCCTAATTATGATGTACCAGAAGGATTTGCAACACATTACGATTATTTAAAAAGTTTATGTGATGTAGGTATTAAAAAAAGATATGGAGATAATCCATCTAAAGAAATACTAGATAGAGCAGAATACGAATTAAGTGTAATAAATAAAATGGGATATGTAGACTATTATTTAATTGTATGGGATTATATTAACTATGCAAAAAGTCAAGGTATTCCAGTAGGACCAGGACGTGGTTCAGGAGCAGGTTCTATTTTGGCATACGCAATAGGAATTACAGATATAGACCCTATAAAATATAATTTACTATTTGAAAGATTTTTAAATCCCGAAAGAATAAGTATGCCCGATTTTGACGTAGACTTTTGCTATGAAAGAAGAGACGAAGTAATAGAATATGTATGCAAAAAATATGGATATGACCATGTATCACAAATTATTACTTTTGGAACAATGGCTGCAAAAATGGTTATTCGTGATGTAGGAAGAGCTTTAGATTTACCATATGCAGAAGCAGATAGACTTGCAAAAATGATACCAAATGAAATACATATAACTATACAAAAAGCGTTAGAACAAAATATAGAACTAAAAAATGATTATGAATCAAATCCAGAAACAAAACGAGTTTTAGATATAGCAATGGCACTAGAAGGAATGCCAAGACAGGCTTCAACACATGCTTGTGGAGTAGTTATTACAAAAGAGCCAGTTGTAAGTTATGTTCCACTATATGTTAACCCAAAAGATGGTGCTATAACTACACAATATATAATGACAACACTAGAAGAACTAGGACTTTTAAAAATGGACTTTTTAGGACTACGAACTCTAACAGTTATTCAAGATGCAATAAACTTAGTAAAAGAACATAGAGGTATAGATGTAAAATTTGATGAAACTATGAGTGATGCAAATGTTTATAAATTATGGAGCAATGGAGAAAGTGTTGGAATATTCCAATTTGAGTCTCAAGGAATGACTAATTTTATGAAGGAATTAAAACCAGATAGCTTAGAAGATATAATAGCAGGTGTTTCACTATATAGACCAGGTCCAATGGATCAAATACCTAGATATATAAAAAATAAATTAAATCCTGAACATGCTGAATATACACATCCTGCGCTAGAACCTATATTAAATGTAACTTATGGATGTATGGTGTATCAAGAACAAGTAATGCAAATAGTTCGTGATTTAGCAGGATATTCTTTAGGTAGAGCAGACCTTGTACGACGTGCTATGGGAAAGAAAAAGTTAGATGTAATGGCAAAAGAAAGAGAATATTTTATACATGGAAAATTAGATGAAAATGGCAATGTGGAAATTCCAGGCTGTATTAGAAATGGAATAGATGAAGCGTCTGCTAATAAAATATTTGATGAAATGGCAGAATTTGCAAAATATGCATTTAATAAGTCGCATGCAGCAGCATATGCAGTTGTATCTTATAGAACAGCATATTTAAAAGCATATTATCCAGAAGAATTTATGGCAGCAACTTTAAATAGTTTCTTGGGTAATTTAGATAAAGTACCAGATTATATAGATGAATGTAAAAGATTAAAAATAGAGATATTAAAACCAGATATAAATAAAAGCTTTACAAAATTTACGGTAGATAATAAAAAAATAAGATTTGGATTAGGTAGTATAAAAAATGTTGGAATACAAGCTGTTAATACAATAGTTGAAGAAAGAGAAAAAAATGGAGAATACACAAGCTTTACTGATTTTTGTGAAAGATTACAAGATGAATCAGTAAACAAAAAGTGTATTGAAAGCTTAATAAAAGCTGGTGCATTTGATGGATTTGAGCAAACTAGAAAAACTTTAATAGCTTCATTTGAAAATATAATAGATACAATACAAGATTCTAAAAAGAAAGCATTTAAAGGGCAAGTAACAATGTTTGATTTAGCTCCTGAAAATGACCAAATGCAAGAAATTAAATATACATATACAACTCTTGAAGAATATTCAAAAAAAGAATTATTATCTATGGAAAAAGAAATGATAGGACTATATATTTCAGGACATCCACTAGAAAATATAAAAGAAGATATTATAAAAAATAGTACAATAACTACATTACAATTAAGAACTACAAATGACGAAATAGAAGAACAAATGCAAGAAAATCAATTAGTAGATGGACAAGCAGTAAAGATTGCAGGAATTATTACAAGTATAAAGAAAAAATATACTAAAAATAATAAAATAATGGCATTTGTAACAATAGAAGATTTATATGGACAAGTTGAAGTATTAGTCTTCGAAAATGCATATTTACAAGCATCTAATATATTAGTAGAAGAAAACATAGTAATAATAGAAGGACGCTTAAGCGTAAGAGAAGATGAGGCAAGTACAATAATTGCTAATAAAATAGTAGAATTTCAAGGAAAAAAGAACAAAAAGATGATTTTAAATATAACCAATTTAGATGAAGAAAGAAAATCACAATTAAGAGGGGCAATGAAATTCTTTTCAGGAGATAAAAATAATATTGCATTAAGTGTAATAGATTCAGAGGAAGAAAAACCATGTGGTAGTATTTTTATTAATGAAGAAATTTTACAACAATTTGAAGAATTAATTGGAAAAGAAAGAGTAAAAATAGAACAGTAAGCCTACAAATTACCAATATTTCACAAACTAGACACAAATTAAATTTATAATATTAATATAAATTTAATTTGTGTTTTCGAAAGGAATGATAAAATAATGAACAATATAAATGTACTTGTTGTTGATGATGAAGCTAGAATGAGAAAATTGATAAAAGACTTTTTACTTCAAAAAGATTACAATGTTATAGAAGCGGAAGATGGAGAAAAAGCTTTAGAAATTTTTGAAGAAAGACAAAATGAAATATCATTAATATTATTAGATGTTATGATGCCAAAACTTGATGGATGGTCTGTACTAAGACAAATTAGACAAAAATCTGATGTGCCAATAATAATGTTAACAGCAAGAGGAGAAGAACAAGATGAATTATTTGGATTTGATTTAGGTGTTGATGAATATATATCAAAACCATTTAGCCCTAAAATATTAGTAGCAAGAGTAGAAGCTATTTTAAAAAGAATTAAAGGAAAAGAAGATGATATTAAGGATTATGGTGGAATTGTAATAGATTCAGCTGGAAGAACAGTAAAAGTTGATGGAAAAGATGTAGAGATGAGTCTTAGAGAATATGAGTTGCTTAAATATTTAGTAGATAATGAATCTATAGCACTTTCAAGAGATAAAATTTTAAATAATGTGTGGAATTATGACTATTATGGAGACTCAAGAACAATAGATTCTCATATAAAAAAAATAAGACATAAATTAGGAAAAAAAGGAAGATATATAGAAACAATGAGAGGAGTAGGCTATAAATTTGAGGTGAAATAATGAAAAAAATAAAAGAAAAATTTAAGTCTGTAAGAGTAAGATTATTTTTGACTTTATGCTTTGTAGTAGTAATAATAATAGCGTTTTTAATCTTAACAAATAATTTTGTTTTAGAAACATTTTATTTATACTCAAAACAACAAAGTCTAATGAAAGTTTATCAAAAAATAAATGACTATTATGTTAATGGAAATACATCAATAGATATAGAATTAGAACTAGAAAAAGAGGCAATTAATAATAACTTTGATATAGTAATACAAAAAGATAATAATATAAGTGTATATTCAACAAATAGAAATTTTGTAAATAATATACCTAACAATGTAATAATAAAAAATGAGTCAGAAGAAATATACAAAGATGAAAAAGTAAAAATAAACAAAATGGAAGATGCAAAAAGCGGTCTAACTTTTATAATGTTTTCTTCTACATTAGATAATGGATATAAGTTATATATGAGAATGTCTATAGCTTCAATTCATGAAAGTGTAAGAATATCAAATAAATTTTTATATTTAATAGGTGGTATTACTATAATAATAGGTGGAATAGTAGTATCTTTTATATCAAGAAGATTTACCAGCCCAATATTAGAATTAAATGATATTGCAAAGAAAATGTCTAACTTAGATTTCAGCCATAAATATAGAATAAATGATATAGATGATGAAATAGACAATTTAGGAAAAAGTATAAATACAATGTCAGATAAATTAGAAAAGACTATAAAACAACTAAGAAATACAAATATAGAACTTGAAAAAGATATAGAAGAAAAATCAAAAATTGATGAAATGAGAAAACAGTTTATATCAGATGTATCTCATGAATTAAAAACACCAATTGCATTAATACAAGGTTATGCGGAAGGATTAATAGAAAATGTAAATACAGATGAAGAAAGTAAAAAGTTTTATTCAGAAGTTATTTTAGATGAAGCAAACAAAATGGATAGATTAGTTAAACAATTATTAGAGTTAATGAAATTAGAGTATGGAAAGAGAGATTTCAATAATAAAGTTTTTGATATACGAGAATTAATTCAAGAAGTAATAAGAAAATCACAAGTTATGATAGATGAAACAAATGCACAAATAGAGTTTAATATAAATGGACCAATAAATGTATATGCAGATGATTTTTATATTGAGCAAGTTGTTACAAATTATATAACAAATGCAATAAAACATGTAAAAGAAGTAAATAATGAAAAAAAGATAAAAATATATGATGAATTACTAATAGAAAAAAATAAAATAAGAATATATGTATTTAATACAGGAGAAAATATACAAGAAGAAGATTTAGTAAGAATATGGAATAGATTTTATAAAATAGATGAATCTAGAAATAGAGAAGATGGAGGAACAGGAATAGGATTATCTTTAGTAAAAGCAATAATGAATAATTATTCAAATGATTATGGAGTAGTAAACAAAGAAAATGGTGTAGAATTTTATTTCGATTTAGACTTAAAGCTAGACTAAACTTCCGAAAGGAGAAAAAATGCATAAATATTTATTTACAAGTGAAAGTGTAACAGAAGGTCATCCAGATAAAATATGTGATTTAATATCAGATACCATATTAGATGAATGTTTAATACAAGACAAAAATTCAAGAGTAGCAATAGAAACCTTTGCATCAAAAGATTTAATAGTAGTTGCAGGACAATTAACTTCTAATGCACAATTAGATGTAGAGAAAATAGTAAGAGACGTATTAAAACAAATAGGTTATAATAACGAAACAACGGGAATAGATTATAGAACATGCAAGGTTATACAAAATATAACAAAACAAAGTTCAGATATAGCTTTGGGAGTAGATATTGGAGGAGCAGGAGATCAAGGCATTATGTTTGGATATGCATGTAACGAAACACAAGAATATATGCCTATGGCAATACAATTAGCGCATAAACTTTCATATAGACTTATGAAAGTTAGAAAAGAAAATATAATTCCATATTTAGAACCAGATGGTAAAACTCAAGTTACAGTTGAATATGAAGATAATAAAGTAAAAAGAATAGATACGATTTTAATTTCTACACAGCATAAAGAAGGCATACATTTAAACGATTTAAAAAAAGATATAAAAAAAGAAGTAATAGAAAAAGAAATACACAATAATTTAATAGATGAAAATACTAAAATTCTAATAAATCCTACAGGAAGATTTGTTATAGGAGGACCACTTGGAGATACAGGATTAACAGGTAGAAAAATTATTGTAGATACTTATGGCGGTTATAGTAGACATGGAGGAGGTGCTTTTTCTGGAAAAGATGCTACAAAGGTAGACAGGGCAGGAGCATATATGGCAAGATGTATAGCCAAAAATGTAGTAGCAAACGGATTAGCAAAAAAATGTGAAATACAATTAGCATATGGTATAGGAATAAGAGAGCCTATTTCCATAATGATTGATTGTTTTAATACAAATAAAATAGAGGAAAGTGAAATAATAAATATAATTAGAAATAAATATGATTTAACACCAAATGGAATAATAGAATATTTGCATTTAAAAGAACCTATATACACAAAAACAACTAATTATGGACACTTTGGAAAAACGGATTTACCATGGGAGCAAATAAAATCACTTAAATAATATAAAAAATTGAACTAGAATCATCTGACTCTAGTTCAATTTTTTATATAATAGGAAAGTTCTACTTTTCTATTAATAATTATTCTTTTTTAAGTATATATAAGATGTTATTATACTACCAAATAATATTATTGATATGACTGCTACACCAATTTCTAAATTGCTTCCTGTTTGAGGAATTATTGTTGGAGCTTTTTCAGGAGTTGGTGCTGGTTGCTCTGGTGTAGGAGTTGGAGTTTGAGGTGTTGGTTGTTCTGGTTCTGGAGTTGGATCTTCAGGCTCTTCAGGATCAGGAGTTGTTGTTGTATATTGTTTTAAGACTATTGTAGGAGCATCTGGAGAAGAAGCACTTCCAGCTGAACCATCTATATCTACAAAACTTGCATCTACTTTTGAGTTAGTAGGCATAACTTGATCAATAATTTCTTTGTTAAAGTTTTCTTTTAATGTTAATTTATATCTAAATGAAGCAATTTCTCCAGCAGATAAAGTTTCTATATTCCAAGTAATACTATTATTAGAAGTATCTATTTTTGATGTAACACTACCAATATTAGCTGCTTCAATAATTTCAAAATCATAATTATCTATAATTTCTTGAGGGAAATAATCAACAACTTTAATATCTTTTAATTCATTTTCTTTTGTAACAATTACATTTTTATAAACACTTTTTGTAATAGTAGAGTTTATTTCATCATCCTGTATAAAATAAAATTTACCAAACAAAGGCATTTCTTCTGTTCCAAAGATTTCTTGAGCAAGTTGTTTGTATGTTAAATTAGGAGTAGAGTTATCAACACTAGTTGATGGAGCTACAACATCAGGTACTCCAGTCATAACTGTAATTATTTTTATTCCTGAATCTTTTATTTCTTTTAATTTTGCTTTTGTTTTTGTTGCAACTTCCCCTGAATATTTTATAGTTGGCCCACCAACAGCATTATTAGGAACACCATCTGTTAGTATAATTAATGCTTTGTTATTATTTTCTGTTGAAAAATTTTGTTGTGCTATTGTAACACCTGCTTCTATATTAGTTCTTGGACCAGTATATTCAATACTATCTATTGCTGATAAAACATCATTTAAAGAATTAGTTGGTAAAGTACGTAATTTTGCATCTGATAGAGTTCCTTCTGATTCACCTTTTGAAAAGTCTAAACTAGAAAAACTAACAACACCTATTTTAGTAGATGGTTGTGCTTGTAATAATTTTGTAGCAAGACCTTTTGCACCTGCAACTACAGCTTCTTCTCTTGTTATACCAGTATCTATTTCTTCTTCCATACTTAAAGAGTTATCTATTACTAAAAAGATTTCAGATGGTAATATTTGTGTTTCAATTTGTTTTGTATTTTCTACTGTAACTTGTAAAACAACTTCTTTCTTTTCATCACTTATAGATTCTAATTTCTTTGTAACTTTACCAGAATCATTTAATGAAATATTACATTGTTTATCTTCAACTAATTCTAGTTTTAAAGTTGATGTTGTAACAGCAAAAACATTAGATGTAAAAAGTATAACTAATAATATAGTTAGTATAGATATAATTTTTTTCATTTTTTATATCAATCCTTTCTAGATATAAATTTATTTAATCATTCATTATTAATTTTATTATATTTTACGACATTATTCAAGGTTTTTTGGTAAAAAAGAAAATAAAATGTTACGAAATAATGATTTGAAAAATTTATTGCTTTAGGCAGTAGTAATAATAAGATAAAAAACGAGTTCGACCCTGAGAAGCGACAGCGCCATAATGCTTTTGCTGAGAATAGTGTGTCTCTGTACTTCTTAAAACCAACTTGACTAAAACGCCTTGGAGAACGGAATTATTTATAGAATAGGAAAGTTCTACTTTCCTATTCTATAAAAAAATAACATTGCACAGAAAATTTACTTTGTAAATTTTCGCGTCAACAAATCTTTACGCTTCTTTGAGACCTTGAATTTAGATAGCAAACTTTAAGATGTAGAGAAAAGGTCTCGCGAAGCGAGATTTGTTCGCTTATTATTACTACTATTTTGGTTTATTATTTATTACTACTTAACAAAAAAATTGGATATAATATTTATTAAATTTCTAATTAAAGAATTATTTTCATATAAAGAAATGCAATAATCATGAAAAACTGGTATATGCCATAAAACAAAACCAACAAAAACAATAATGAAAATAGTTAACACAATAGCAACTAAATCCTTAAATTTTCTTTTAAAATAAGTTTTATCTGGTTTAAAAGTAGTACGTTCTGAGTGATTATAATTAATATTTTTTAAATATTGTAAAGGTTGAAAAGAAAAATTAGAACTACGCTGAGTATTAGGTATAGTAAGCATATTAGAAATTTTATTTTCTAATGTTACAACTTGAGATTTTAAAAATGCATTTTCATCTTTTAATTTATTAATTTGTTCGTCTTTTAATCCATTTAAATATTCATCATATTCGCGTCTTTTTTTCTCATCAGATAATGTCTCATATGCAAGATTTATTTGTTTTAAAACTTCTTCTGCAGAGTTTTTCTTTTCTTCAATTTGAGTGTCAGGATGATACTTTTTTACAAGTAATTTATATACTTTTTCAATAACTTCTTTAGAAGCATTTTGATTAACTTCTAATATTTCATAATAATTTTTCATTTTTTATTCCTCAATAAAATTTTCTATAACAATATATTATCATAAATAAAGCCAAAAGTATATAGAATAACGGCTATTTTTTGCAATTTAACATATGCAGTTATAAAAAATAAAAAATCTGATAGTAGAAAAATGTCGAAAACTTTTTATAAATCGATAAAACTTCTTATATTTTGCTATTGGAAAAAATTTCCAGCAGAGGTATAATATAACAAAACTTATCTAGGAGGGATAATTTTGAAAACAGAATATGTAAAAGAGGACAAGCTACTAGTATTTGAAATAACAGAAGAAATTGATCATCATGTAGCAGAAAATTTAAGGAGGAAGATGGATAATGAAATTCAAAGATATTTGCCAAAAACAGTTTTATTTAATTTCAATAATGTTACTTTTATGGATAGTGCGGGAATAGGCATGCTAATAGGGAGATATAAAGTAGCTAGAATGATTGGAGGAAAAGTAGAACTTACAAAAGTAAAACCAAGCATAAAAAAGATTTTAGAAATGTGTGGATTGTTAAAAATAATTCCAATAGTTGATGAGGAGGAAGAAAATGAAAAGTGTGTATGATAACGAAATGAAATTAGAATTTTTAAGCAAGTCTAACAATGAAGCATTTGCACGAATAAGTGTTGCTGCATTTGCTTCACAATTAGACCCTACAATAGAGGAATTAGCAGATATAAAAACAGCAGTTTCAGAAGCTGTTACTAATTGCATAATACATGCATATGAAGATGCAGAAGGAATTATACAAATTAAATGTAAAATTTTTGCAACATCTATAGTAATTGAAATCTCAGATAACGGAAATGGAATTGAGAATGTGGATATTGCAAAAGAACCACTATTTACATCAAAACCAGATTTAGAAAGGTCTGGGATGGGATTTACAATTATGGAAAGTTTTATGGATGAAGTAAAAGTTGAATCAATTTTAGGAGTAGGAACAAAGGTGACTATGAAAAAATTTATAAAGAAAAAAGAACCAACAGAGGAAGAGGGTGAGGAAGGAGCAAAAATATTTACATCTTTTAGAATATAAACAAAGGAAAAAGGAGATACATATGTATGAAAACAATCTTAAAAATATAGAGCAAGCTCAAAATGGAAACGAACAAGCAATGGAACAATTAATAAAAGATAATAATGGATTAATTTGGAACATTGTGAAAAGGTTTTCTAATAGAGGCTTTGAAATGGAAGACTTATATCAAATAGGATGTATAGGATTTATAAAAGCGATAAAAAGATTTGATACAAATTTTGAAGTACAAGTTTCTACATATGCAGTACCATATATATTAGGAGAAATAAAAAGATTTATACGAGATGACGGAGCTATAAAAGTAAGCAGAAGTACAAAAGAATTAGCAGGAAAAATATTGGAATTACAAAAAGAATATACAAATAAAAAAGGAAAAGACATAACAATAAATGAGATTTCGGAAATTTTAAAAGTTCCAAAAGAAGAAATAGCATTTGCATTAGATTCAATAAAGCCTATAGCATCAATTTATGAAGAATCTAATAATACTAATGATGACGATAGACGAATAATAGATAAAATAGCACAAGACAAAGATGAGACAAGTACATTAGTTAATAATTTAACAATAAAACAATTAATTAATGACTTAGAAGTAAGAGAAAAGGAAATTATATTATTACGATATTTTAAAAATCAAACACAAAGTGAAGTTGCAAAAGTGCTAGGAATAACACAAGTTCAGGTATCGAGAATAGAAAAGAAAATATTAAATAATATGAAATTAAAATTGATTTCATAAATAAGAAAGGTTAAACATGAGAAAACTATTATTATATTTTTTTATAATAACAATTATTATTTTCACCATACCTATAATTTTTACTAAAAAATATGAAGCAAAACCAGTAGATATACAAGTAGAAGAAAATACAATAATAGAAAATAAATATGATTATAGTAAATATGCTACAATAAAATTGTTACATGCAAAAACAGGAGAAGTAGAAGAAGTTAAATTAGATGAATATATAAAAAATGTGGTATCAGCAGAAATGCCAGCAGATTTTGAAATGGAAGCTTTAAAAGCACAAGCAATGGTAGCAAGAACATATACAATATATAAAATAGAAACTGACCAAAAAAAACATGAAAATGCAGATATATGTGATGACTCAAATTGTTGCCAAGCATGGATTTCAAAAGAAGATAGGCTAGCTAGATGGGATGAAGATATTAGACTATCTAATTGGGAAAAAATTGAAAATGCAGTAAATTCAACTAATGGAAAAATAATAACTTATGGTGGACAAGTAATAAATGCTTTTTTTCACTCAAATAGTGGTGGAACAACAGAAATACCTATAAATGTTTGGGGAGGAAGCGGTTATCCATATTTACAAGTTGTAGAAACTTCTGGAGAAGAAGGATATTCACAATATAATTCTGAAGTTACATTAAATAAAAGTGAATTTATAAATAAAATAAAAGAAAAAAAATCTAATTTGCAAATAAATTCAGTAGATAATGAAAGCGTAAAAATAGTTGAAAAAACAGAAAGTGGAAGGGTGAAAACTCTAAAAGTAGGAAATATAGAAATATCAGGAGTAGAAGCAAGAACTATTTTAGGTTTAAGGTCAACAAATTTTACAATAGAAATAAATGAAAATGAAATAAAATTTTCAGTTATTGGATATGGACATGGTGTCGGAATGAGTCAAACAGGAGCAGATTCATTAGCAAAACAGGGACAAACGTGTGAAGAAATAATCAAACATTTTTATATAGGTGTAGAAATTCAAGATTTTAGTGCATTTGTGAATAACAATGTTTAAATAATTTACAATATTGTGTATAAATGTTAAAAATGAGGAAATACTTTTATTAAAGTTCAAATTAGGAGGAAAATTATATGAGAAGAGGAAGAAGAGAAAAAAATGAAGACGGAACTAATAAAAGTATAGTTTATATAGGAACAGCAATTGCTATAATTGCATTAATATCAGCTACTATTACAATTTTAATATATTGGAACAATAGTGTAGATAATCAAATTGCTCAATTAGCACCAGATAAAATATCTAGCATTATAAAAGAAAATGAAAATACAAGTAGTGTAAGTACACAAATGGGAAAAACAGTAGAAGAAGTAAAAGAAGATGAGAAAAAAGAAGAAAGTTCAAACAAAACTACAACTAATACAACAAAGGCAACAAATACTAAGTCAGAAGAAAAAACTACTAATACAGTTACAACCGAAACAAAAGTAGAAGAAAATAACCAAGCAGAAGAAACAACTGTAAAAACAGATGAAGATAGCAGTTCAAAAGTAGCAAGTAATAAACCAATAACATTTATAAAACCAACAGAAGGAACAATTTCAAAAGACTTTGCTAAAGATACACTTTTATATTCTGAAACTTTAGAAGAATGGACTACACATTTAGGAGTAGATATAAAAGCAGAAAAAACAACAATTGTAAAGGCAGCAGCTGCTGGAAAAGTGAAATCTATAAAAGATGATCCAAGATATGGATTATCTATAATAATAGAACATTCATCAGGATATGAAACACTATATGCTAATTTATTAAGCACAGAATTTGTAAAAGTAGGAGAAGAAGTAGAACAAGGAAGTAGTATTGGAACTGTAGGAAACACAGCAACATTTGAAATTGCAGATGGTTCACATCTTCATTTTGAAATAATAAAAGATGGCGAAAATATAGATCCAAACCTATATATAGAATAGAAAATAAAACAGAGATTTTATCTTAACAGATTTAGGCAATATGTCTGAAAATTTAAGATAAAATCTCTGTTTTATAGAATAGGAAAGTTCTACTTTCCTATTCTATAAAAAAATAACATTGCACAGAAAATTTACTTTGTAAATTT
>CANRGE010000045.1 GCA_947630065.1 uncultured Clostridia bacterium | reverse complement strand
AAAATAACAGATTTATTTATAGCAACAGCAGTTGACTATAATCCTAATTCAGAAGAAGCATATACATTTTTTAAAATTGTTCAAAACAAATTACATTATGCTATTTCTGGACATACTGCTGCAGAACTTATTTATAATAGAGTAGATTCTAATAAAAAACATATGGGACTTACCAATTGGCAAAATAGTCCGGATGGTTTAATATATAAATATGATGTAACAATAGCTAAGAATTACTTAAACGAAGAAGAATTAAATAAATTAAATGATTTAACTAACTTTTTTATTGTTTTTGCAGAAGATGAAGCAAAAGAAAGACATATAATGACAATGCAAGATTGGATTGAGGCAACAGATAATTTATTAAAGTTTAGAAGAAAGAAAATATTAGACAATGCAGGTTCCATTTCTCACGACCAAGCCATAGAAAAAGCAAATGAAGAATATGAAAAATTCAAAGTAAAACAAGATATGCAATATATTTCTAGTATGGATGAAATGTATCAAAGATATTTAAAAGAAAATAATAATAATAATAATAAATAACGTTATTAAGTGAATTATACATATTTTTATACTACATTTAAGTTTAATCTTTCATCATACTATTGAAAATCGATTATTTATTGTATAAAATAGAAAAATAGGAGAAAATGATGAAAAGGTTATTAAGAATAAGTTTTAATTCTGCAATATTCTCATTAATACCAATACTTTCATGGCTTATGTTAGGATTATTATTAGATAACAATTTAGTAAATGTATTTACATTAACATATCCTTTGCAATTTATATGGGCATTGATGAAAAGTATATTTGCAACAGGTTCTAATATAAGTAAAGAAAAAGATAAAAATCATAATGCTGTTTTGTCAGGAATGACACTAGGAATAGTAATAGGATTTGTTGTATTTGGAATATTTGCAATAAATGTAAGAAAATATATAGAGTTTATGAATATGGATTATGAGGTGTATAAAGAATTTGCTTTATATTCTATTTTTCAGCTATACATACAATTAGTATTTTCTTTTGTATTAGAAAAATTATATTTTGAAGATAAAGAAAAATTAGCAAATAAGTATTGTATGCAATTGAATTTATTAAACTTTGTAGTATTAATATTATCTGCGATAATACTAAAAAATAAAATGCAAATTGTAGTTGTTACATTGATAACAATATTAATATACACTGCTTATGTTACAATAAAACAATATAAAAGATTTAAATTTAAAATTAATATTATAAACTGTATAAAATATGAGTCAGTTGAAATATGTAATAATATATTATTTTTCTTAATATTTTTATTTGGATTAAGTAATGCATTACAATTTGGAGAAAAATATATATTAGCATTAAATTTTGTAGCATTAATAACAGATACACAATGGGATTCTTTTGAAGCAATAAACACAGTTGCAAAAATAGACATAAGTAAAAAGAAATTTAACTATAAAAATCATGAATTGAATGCATATAAATTATTATGTATTTTACTTACAACTGTTTTTATAATGTTTGGAGTTTTTTTTGAATTCTATGACTTGGATTTAAAAATTACAGCTATATATTTAAGCTTTGAATTAATTAACTTTATAATTTATCCAATATATAGTATAAAAACAAGTTATTTACAGTTAGAAAAATATGAAATAAAAGTAACATCTAATAAGTTATTTGCTGGAATATTAAGAATGCTAATTTCCTTATTAAAGACACCATATTGCACAGGAATAGGACAAGTAACATCATCATTATATCAATTTATTACTGTAAATATTATGTTTCACAGAAATTTTGTAATTGATAAAAATGGGATTGTAATAAAAAAAGAGAAGAAAATGAAAAAATATATACTTAGACGAGATTAAACCGGTTGTAATGTGGATAGAAAAATCACTACATTTATATTCATTAACAAAGTGATTTTTGCAACTGGTTGTAATATAAATGAAATATTCAAACATATTGATATACTAGTAAGAATATGATAAGATGATAAAAAAATCTTATAAAGGGGAATAATTTCTATGAGAGGAAAAAGGCATAAAAATGAAAAAAGAATTTCAAAAGTATATTTATTAGCTATTTCTACTATTACAATACTTATATCAATTTTTGGATATAAAGTTACTGTAGGAAAAGAAAACTCTAAAGCTATGCAAACAAACTTAAAAGAAAGTTATATGTCTGCACTTAGTAATTCTGAAATAAATACAGAAATAGATGATACTAAACAAAAAACAATATCAACTGATGGAGATTATATCTATTTATCTGATATGGAATATACACCTCAATCATCTACTGGGTGGAGAAATATTCAAAAAGATAAAAATCCTGATGAAAGAACTATTCAATTAAGAAAAGGTGGAGAACTTGTTTCTTATGCTAAAGGCATGGGATTTCATGCAAATGGTCAATTAATTTATGATATAACTGAATACTCTGATAAATTTACTCGCTTTATTGCAGATATTGGTGTTGATGCATCAAAGCCAGATACTGCAAGTATAAAAGTTCAAGTATTTGTTTCGGAAGATTTAAATAAATGGGATGAACTTGAATTTAAAAAATCTAATCAAACTCTTAAAGCAAAAGATGAATGTGTAAGTGTAGATTTAAAAATTGAAGGAAAAAAATATTTAAAAATAACTGTTAATAATGCTGGAGATGGAAATGCTAGTGACCACTGTGTACTAGGAGATGCTAGAATTGCAAAAACAAATTATGATGTAAAATCAGAGTTATATTCAAATATTGAACCTTTAAATGAATATGATAAGAAAATTAGTGAAGAAACTAAAATAGAAGAAGTTTATAATAATTATGAAATGGTACTTGAAAGAGAATTTGTTAATAAATTTGGTTATTGGAGTATCCAAAATTATTGTAGAAATGAAACATTACGCAATGCCATCGAATGGGTTTTAAATGATAAAACACTTCTAGAAATGGTAATAGAAGTAGGCGAAATTTCAGATGGTAATTCATTCTTTGAAGTCTTAGGTAATTTATATAAAGAAAGAAAAGACGTATTACAAGGTAACGACAAAGAACTTTACGAAAAAATGATGGTTGGTTTAGCTGCAGCATATAGTACAGACTATATGTCTATGGCAACGAGTTTTGGAATAGTAAAGCCAAACTACGATTATGTTGAACGTTTTGACATTATGAAAGATTTATATAATGGAAAAGAAGTTGGTGGAAAAGTTTATAAATTTGAATATCCAGATCAATTTAAAAAGTTACATGTGGATTTAATACGTAATATTATGAACATAGGTTTAAGAAATGATGAAATTCTTTGGATGAACTATCATTCTACTACTAAAGATCAAAAAAATAAATTTAATTGCCATGCTTATTTGCCTTATAAAATTCCAGTATATAAAGATGATTATTATAATGAAAGTTTTAAAGAATTTTATGATAATAAATATCAATTAACACAATTTAATGTACCATTTGCAGATGGTAGAGTTAATAGAGATTGGATGATTATTGATAATGGAGGTGTTTGCTGGAATATTTCTCGTATAGGGCAAGCTGTTTTTAAAGCAAACGGAATCCCAGCTATTGGATTATACCAACCTGCTCATGAACCATTTATGAATTATACTGAAGAAAACGGAAAAGGCGTTTGGAAAATGCAGTATAATGTTGGTGGCTGGGGTAAGGCAGGAACCACTTGGGGTGGAGGTGGCCGTTACCGTTTAACATTTGATTGGGGAAATAAATATTTCGCAGATCAAAATATTGGTGGCTCAAAAGGTGGAACTAGTTCAGGATATGAAATACTTGCTCAAGCAAACTTAAATGATTACGATAACTACAAAAAATCTTTATATTATAATTTACTTGCAAATTCTTATACAGATTTTGAAAGTAAAGAGAAAATCTATATGAAGGCTTTAGAAGAAGAAAAACTTAATTTAGATAGTTATGATGAATTAATTAACTTATATAAAGAAGAATATGCAGACAAGAGTTTTGAAAGTGGAGAAAATTGGTGCAATTTAGCTGAAAAGATAATAGAAAATTATACTTATTATCCTAATGCTTTACATGATTTAATGGAAGTTATCATGCCATATATTGAGGAAATTGCAAAAGAAGATGAAAAAATTGCAGCAAGAGAATTCTTCATAAAAAATAATATGATTAGCGCATATAATAAAGCTTGCAATGCTAATTCAACTCAATCTATTCAATATGCAGAAATTATGCAAATTGCAGGTCGTTATATTGATGAACCTGAAGAAATAGCTACATTTTCATTTGATGGAGAACATGGTAATCAAATTGTTTTAAATGAACAATATATAATTAATTATGCATATAGTATAGATTACGACGAAGAAAATCCAGATAATGCAACTTGGTCAGAATTTTCTACAGAAAGATATAGAACTCTTACAGATGATGAGTTAAAGAAGATTAACTCTACAAATGATATTGTTATTAAGATGACTGGAACTGATAATAAATATAAAATAGACATTGAAGAAGCTTTTACTTGGCATGGATATTTCGAGTTTATGAATTATTACAATAACGATTTAGAAAATACTATGTGTGAAGCAGGTCCAAATGTTGAATGGTGCTATATAGAAAATGGTGAACCAATAGATAAAAACGAAGATGGTGAACCAGCTTGGAAATCATTTGAAAAAGAAGAACCAGATTTAACAGGAGATAAAATTATAAGAATTAGATTAGGAAGGTCTGGAAACAACTTAGCTAGTATAGATTATAAAGATTATGAATTTACAAAAGATGAAGAAGATAATAGAAAAAAATATATTCCTATTTCAGAAGTTAATTTTGCTTTTGGAACAGAGGAAGCAGAAATTTATCATGGAGATTATGCAATTAATGGAAACTATTTAAAAGGTTATGCTTCTTCAAACTTAAAAGATAAAAAAGGAGATAATTTCTTAGTTTATGAATTATCTTATCCAAGAGTTTTATCTGCCGTAGATTACATTCCAGATTGCGAAGATTATGGACAAATGTTAAGTGGAAAAATCTTAGGAAGTATGGATGGAGAAAATTGGTCAGAATTAGCAAGTTTAGAAAATATAACCTACACAAATGAAAATTTAAAGAAATATATGAATGACGGATGTAGTAGTAATTTCGGACTAGTAAATATAAAAACTTTCAAAATTCCAGATGAAAATAAGCAAAAAGTTAGATTTATAAAAATAGTTTCTAATGAATCAAAGCAAAAAGAAAATAAAAATAAAGGTTCAGAAAATATTTTTTCTGCTAGAATGTTTAATTTTTATGAAGATACAGAGTTTGTAACAAAAGAAACAAAAGGAGAACCAGAAGCTAATATAGTTTATAGCACAACAAAACCAACAAAAAATAGTGTTGAAGCTAAAATTGTTAGTAGAAGTTCTAAAGATGTGGAAGTTGTTGGAGATGAGTACACACATACATTTACAACAAATGGAACATATACATTTAATTTAGTAGATGCTGAAGGACGAAAAGGAAAAGCTATAGCTAATGTAACATGGATAGATAACAAAGTTGATGAACCAAGTGTAGAATTTTCAACCAATAGTCCAACAAACGGAGAAGTTGAAGCTATATTAAAACCAACAGAAGATATTATAGTATTAGGTACTGATTTTATCATAGAAGATAATGTACTTAAATATGCTGAAATAAATAGTAAAGGTAATACAGTATATACCGCTTGCAAAGACTTTAATGAAGGATTTTCGATACATAGAGATAAAGATTGCTATATAGATGATGATGGTAGCGTAGTAGTAACAAACAAAGGAGAAATAAGCAAAGTAATTCCTAATAAAGTTGAAGATACTGAAACTGGTATTATAGAGGAAAATGTTTTATATAAACATAAATTTATAACAAATGATACTTATAAATTTGAATATGTTGATATGTTTGGAAATGTTGGAGAAAAAGAAGTTACTGTAGATTGGATAGATAATACTGCACCAATAGGTAAGATAACTTATAGTACAACAAGTACTTCTGAAGATCCAGTAAAAGCTACAATATCATTTGAAAATGAAAATGGAGAAGAAGACAATATAGAAATTCTTAATGTTGGAACTAATTCAGATACTATTTCATATATAGCGGGTTCAAATGAAGTTACATTTTTAAAAAATGGTAAATTTATATTCGAGTTCAAAGATAAAGCTGGAAATGTTTCAGAAACAGAGGCAGAAGTTACTTGGATAGAAAGAATGTTAGATTCAACAGAATATGAAATTAAAGCTGGAAAAGTAAAAAAAGTTAATCCTAACACTAATTTAAAAGAATTAACAGAAAAATTACAATCTCGTTTTGGAATTACAATATTAGATAGTAAAGGTGAACCTGTAACAGATATAGAAGATGAAGAGTCTTATGCAAAAACAGGAATGAAAGTAAGTGTTAATGGCAATACATATATAATTATTGTCTCAGGAGATATTGATGGTGATGGAAAACTTACTCAAACAGACTTAGATAAAATGTGTAAGCACTTTTTAGAAAGTCAAAAAGTAGAAGGAATTTATCTTGAAGCAGGAGACTACGATAATAGTGGAGATATAACTCTAAAAGATATAGCAAAAATGTATAGCTTAATAAATAAAGATAATCTAAATAAAATTAATACAAAAAGAAGAACATTATCTGCAAAATCTAATTCTGAAAATAAACTTATAGCATATATTTCAACACAAAATTTAGATAAAGCAATAAATGCAATAGGAGGAAAGATATCATATAATAAAGATGTTTTACAACTTGAAAAAATAGAATCAGAGAATGCAGAATGGAAACTTGAAAGAAATAATGATAAAATAATTGCACTTAGAAAAAAGGCCTCAACATCTAATGAAGAAGTAATTAAACTTACATTTAGTATAAAAGAATCTAGTAAAAAAGAAATAGAAGTAGATTTAAGTAATATAAAAATTTCAGATGGAGAATTTGAAGAAACAGCAGAAAATAAATTAAAAATTAATTATGAAGAACCTAATAAAAAAGTTCCAGTAGAAAGTGTTGAAATTAGTTCTACATCAGAAAAATTTAAAGATGGAGTTGCTAGTATAGAAGTTTCAGAAGAAATTTCATTCCATGCAATTATATTACCAGACCATGCTACCGAAACAAAAGTAACTTGGAGTTTAGGAACAGGAGCAGACCAATATATTAGTATAGATGAAAATGGAAAAGTTAAAGCAAAAAAGATTACAGATGATAAAGGAGTTAAAATAAAAGCTACAGTTGATGGAAAGTATGCCGAATGTACAATTAAAGTTATACCAACAGAAGTAACTGGAATATCACACGAACTTTCAAGCAGTGATATTTATTTAGTAGAGCCTAATACAGAAGGAGCAGGAGAAAATACAAGTGTTAAGGTAGTAGTAAATGTTCTTCCAGATAATGCTACTAACAAAAGCGTTAAATGGGAATCAAGCGATACAAGTGTTGCGACTGTCGATAATAATGGAGTTATAACAGCTGTAGCAGACGAGGACAACGAAGAAGAAACAAGAACTTGTACTATAACTGTAACATCAGAATCTAATAAAAAAGTTTCAAAACAATATACAGTTTATGTAAATGATCATTTAGAAAAAGTTACAGGAGTTGAAATTAAATTACCAGAAGGTAAAAAAGACGGTACAATAATATTAGGAGAAACTTTAGAACTTAAAGCTGAAATTAGTCCTAATAATGCTAACTTCAAAGAAATTGAATGGAGTGTTGTAGAAGGTGAAGACATAATAGAAGTAAGTACATCTGGACACATCCATACAAAAAAAGAAGGAAATGCAAAAGTTAAAGTTACAGTAAAATGTCAAGCAAAAGACTGCCCAGAACATACAGCCCAAATAGAAATTAAAGTTTTACCAAAACCAGAAGTAGAAGTTACAAAGGTAGAAATTCAAGGAGAAAAAGAAGTTACATTACAAGAACTTAAAGAAATGAAACTACATGTTATTGTTAGCCCAGATGATGCTACAAATAAATCTGTAACATGGGAAAGTAGTAATAGCCAAGTTGTTTCAGTAACAGAAGATGGAATGTTATTTGCAAATAGTGTAGGTACAGCTACAATAACAGCTAAATGTGGAAATGTTTCAGATACCATAAATGTAAAAGTTGAAGCAATTTTAAAAACAGATTTAACGGTATATGCAATGACACAAGATAAAAAATTTATTACTGGAATAATTTTAAAATTAGACAAGATATTAGATGAGTTAGAAATAAAAATTGATGAGCAAACAACTAATGGAAAATTTGACTTTAACGACCTTGAAGATGGAGAATATATACTTAGAGCATTTAAACCTTTTACTAATAAAAAGACAAAATCAACAAATAATAATGAGTTAGTAATAGAGTATAAATTTGAAGTTAAAAATGGAAAGGTTATATTTAAAAAAGAAAATAGTGAAGATATTTTGGTAAATAGTTTAGTATTTATAATTCCAACAGATAGTGGAACTACAGCTAAAGTAGATAATGGAAATGATTACCCAAATATCGATAAAGAATATGAAGATTTTGTTAAGAGCTTAGCACAACAACCAGAAGGAGAAACAAAGCCGGGTGGAGAAACGAAACCAACTGATGAAACAAATAAAGGAGAAGGAATAAAGCCAAGTGATGCAACAAAACAAGATGATGACTCACAGCAAAATGATAATAACTCAAATAATTTTGATGGTGAAGCTAATAACTTTGAAAATTCAAATTCAACTCCAAAGACATCAGATATATCAATAGAAATATTTATAATAATGATGATTGTATCTTTAACTGGAATAGTATGTATTATTTATAGTAATAAAAAACATACAAAAAGTAAGAAGAAACATGCAAAATAATATTTTAGGAAATTAGAGTAAAAATCTAATTTCCTATTTTTATTTGAGAAAAAGAATTATATGAACAAACTCATAAAAAGTTATAAAAAAAAATCATATTAAATGTAGAATATTGTTGACTAAGGAAAGAAAAAAGTTTATAATTTATATGAGAGTCTGAGACTTATTTTATTCAAAATTCAATTTTATTTTTTATATAATAAAATTTCCTATTATATAAAAACAATACTAGATATTTACATATCTAGTATTAAAAATGCTAAAAAGCAATGAAAGGATTAGAAATGAAAAGAATTACAACTACTACACATAGTAAATTATTTATGTTTTTGATAGATATTATTCTTATTGCTATAGCTGTAGCAATAGCAAATGTATTGTTATGCCCAAGATGGGATATGTTAACAGTAGAAAATGTAAAAACAACCATAAGGACAGCAGTTTTGTCAATAATCGTATATGAAATTTATTTGAATTTATTAAAAACATATAGACATATTACTAGATTTGAAAATGGTTTAGACTATTTATTATATATTATAATATGCTGTTTATCAGGAATGACATTAGCAATTATTAGAAAAATTGGATTTAATATAAATCCGATGAGGCAAGAAATATTAGCTAGTATTATAGTAGCAGTTGAATTAATTGGAATTAGAGTAATAATTAGATTTTTCTTGAATTCTATTTTTAGAGAACAAGAAAAGGGAGATGGAAAGAGATATAATGTATTAATTATTGGAGCAGGATATGCTGGAAAAGAAATTATATTAAACATAAAACAAACAATGAATAATCAATATCGTATTGTAGGAATAATAGATGACAAAGAAAAACTATTACATTATAGTATCAATGGAGTAGAAGTTTTAGGAAATAGAAATCAAATCACAAAAATATGTCGCGAAAAAGATGTAGACGAGATATTTTTCGCAATATCAAAAATAGACAGAAATAATAAAAAAGAAATATTAAAAATATGCCAAGAAACTGGAAAGAAAATACGAGTATTACCATCATTAGAAGATCTTATTAGAAACAAGAACATGTATCAGAATTTAAGAGATGTACAAATAGAAGATATCCTTGGACGTGAACCAGTAGTGTTAGACAATAAAAAAATAGGAAAATTAATAGAAGGCAAAACAATACTTGTAACAGGAGCAGGAGGTTCAATCGGCTCTGAACTTTGCAGACAAATTGTAAAATATAAACCAAGCAAACTTGTTATGCTAGACATATATGAAAATAATTTATACAACATAGACATAGAATTAAAAGAAAAATATGCACATATTAGTACAGAAGCAATTATTGGAAGCGTAAGAGATGTAAAAAGACTAGAAGAAGTATTTGAAGAATATAAACCATATTTAGTATTTCATGCTGCAGCACATAAGCATGTTCCATTAATGGAAAAAAGTCCATTAGAGGCAATAAAAAATAATGTATTTGGTACATATAATGTTGCAAATTGTGCAGATAAATATAATTGTAGAAAAATGATATTAATATCAACTGATAAAGCAGTAAATCCAACCAATATAATGGGAGCAACAAAAAGACTTTGCGAAATGATAATACAAGTTAAAAGTAAAAATAGCAAAACAGAATACGCTGCAGTACGTTTTGGAAATGTATTAGGAAGTAATGGATCTGTTGTGCCATTGTTTAAAAAACAAATTGCAGAAGGAGGACCAGTAACAGTAACACATAAAGATATAATAAGATATTTTATGACTATACCAGAAGCAGTAGGACTTGTATTACAAGCAATGAGCTATGCAAAAGGTGGAGAAATATTTGTATTAGATATGGGAGAACCAGTTAAAATATATGACTTAGCAGTAAGTATGATTAAGCTATCAGGATATGAACCCAATATAGATATACCTATTATATTTACAGGACTTAGACCAGGAGAAAAATTATATGAAGAGCTGTTAATGCAAGAAGAAGGATTACAAAAAACAGAAAATAAAAAAATATTTATTGGAGAATTAACAGATTTAAATGAAAAGGATATTACAGAGAAATTATCAAAATTAAAAAGTTTAGTTGAAAAAGAAAATACACCAATAGAAACAATAAAAGAAATAATACATGAAGTTGTACCAACATATGTAATACAGCAAAATAAACAGAATGAAAATAAAAAGATAATTCTTACAAAATCTAAAAAAATTATAGAAAATAATATATCATCAATGGATAAAGTCAAGGTAATAAAAGAAAGAAAAACATATTTAAATAATGGAATCAAAAGGCAAACAAATGTAAAAAACTATTAAGACATGGAAAGAAGGAAAGAAGAATGGAAAATAAAAAAATATATTTAGCTTCACCTCATATGTCAAAGGAAGGTTATGAACAAGAATATATAAAAGAAGCTTTTGAAACAAATTGGGTAGCTCCACTTGGAGAAAATGTAAATAAGTTTGAAGAAGAATTAGCAGAATATGTAAAAATTAAAAATGCTGCAGCATTAGCTTCTGGAACATCTGCAATACATATGGCATTTAAAGCTTTAGAAGTAACTGATGGTGATATTGTATTTTGCCCTTCTCTTACTTTTTCAGCAACTGCGAATCCAATAATATATCAAAATGCAACACCTGTATTTATAGATAGTGAAGAAGACTCTTGGAACATGGATCCAAATGCTTTAGAAAAAGCATTTGAAAAATATCCAAACCCAAAAGCAGTTATAATAGTTCATCTATATGGTACACCGGCTAAAATAGACGAAATAAAAGAAATATGTGATAAACACGGAGTACCACTTATAGAAGATGCAGCAGAAAGTTTAGGAGCAACATATAAAGGAAAACAAACAGGAACTTTTGGAAAGTATGGAATTTACTCATTTAATGGAAATAAAATTATAACAACAAGTGGTGGAGGAATGCTTGTATCAGATGATAAAGAAAGAATTGAAAAAGTAAGATTTTGGTCAACACAGTCAAGAGAAAAAGCAAGACATTATGAGCATAATGAAATAGGATACAACTATAGAATGAGTAACATAGTAGCGGGAATTGGAAGAGGACAACTAAAAGTTTTAGATGACAGAATAGCTAAAAAAACAGAAATATACAATACATACAAAGAAGCTTTTAAAGATATACCAGACATAGAAATGCAATCAGTACCAGAAAACACTAATCCAAATCACTGGTTATCTGTCATAACAATAAACAGCAATTCTAAAGTAAAACCAATAGATATAATTGAAGCATTAGAAAAAGAAAATATAGAATCAAGACCTGTTTGGAAACCTATGCATATGCAACCTGTATTTAAGGATTATGACTATATACAAGTAGCAGAAAAATCAGTATCAGAAGACTTGTTCAATAGAGGTGTATGTTTACCATCAGATACTAAGATGGATAAAGAAGACATAAATAGAGTTATTGAAGTTATTAAGGGGTTGTTTTAATGTATAAAAAATACATAAAAAGAATATTAGACTTTACTTTAAGTTTATTAGCGTTGATTGTTTTGTCTCCAATTTTACTAATTATTGCAATATTAGTAAGAATAAAGCTTGGTAAGCCTGTAATTTTTAAACAAGATAGACCAGGTAAAAATGAAAAGATATTCACATTATATAAATTTAGAACAATGACTGATAAGAAAGATGAAAATGGAAAGCTTTTGCCAGATTCAGAGAGACTAACAAAGTTTGGAAAAATTTTGCGTAGCACAAGTTTAGATGAGTTGCCTGAACTAGTAAATATATTAAAGGGTGAAATGGCAATAGTTGGACCAAGGCCATTATTGGTGGAGTATTTACCATATTATACTGAAGAAGAAAAACATAGACATGATGTAAGACCAGGACTTACAGGATTGGCACAAGTAAATGGAAGAAACGCAACTTCATGGAATGAAAGATTTAAAGAAGATATAGAATACATAAAAAATATTACATTTATGAATGACGCAAAGATAATAATAAAAACAGTGGGAAAAGTCTTAAAACGAGAAGGAATATCACAAGAAGGAAATGCTACAATGGAATATTTTAGAGGGACTAAAGAAAAACAAAAAGTATAAAATAGGAGTATTGAATTATGGATAGTATAAATGTGTTAATATTAAGTGCTGGAAGAAGAGTTGAACTTATAGAATGTTTTAGAAATGCAGCAGCGAAAGAAAAAATACAAAGTAAAATAATAGCTGTAGATATTTCGAATACTGCACCTGCTATATATTTTGCGGATAAACATTATATTATACCTAAAATAAATGATGATAAATACATACAAACAATAATAGATATATGCAATAAAGAAAATATAAAAATTATAATTCCTACAATAGATACAGAATTACTTATTCTTTCTGAAAATAAAGCAATCATAGAAAAATCTACTAAGGCGAAAGTATTAGTTTCAAGTCCCGATGTTATTAGTACTTGTAGAAATAAAATTAATACTCAGAAATTTTTCGAAAAAAATGGTTTTGGAATACCTAAGTTAATAACGGAAAGAGAAATAGAAAACGAAGAGGTAAAATTTCCTGTATTCATAAAACCTATAGACGGCAGTTCAAGTATCAATGCATTTAAAGTAAATAATATGAAAGAGTTGAAGTTTTTTAAAGAATATATAAATAAGCCTATGGTTCAAGAATTAATAGAAGGCGAAGAATATACAGTAGATGTATTCTGTGATTTTCAATGTAATATAGTTACAATAGTACCAAGGCGAAGAATAGCAATAAGAAGTGGAGAAATTATAAAAGGTAAAATAGTAAAGGATAGACAAATAATAGAAAATGTAAAAAAAGTAATAAACATATTAAAACCTATAGGGCAAGTTACAATTCAATGTATGAAGGATAAAGAAGGAATAAAGTATATAGAAATAAATCCAAGATTCGGTGGTGGCGCTCCAATGAGTATAAAAGCTGGAGCAGATTCTTGCCAAAAGATATATAAGCTGCTAAAAGGAGAAAAATTAGAATATACTGAGGATTATAAAGAAAATATTTTCTTCCTTAGATTTGATAGCTCAATTATGCTAGATAGTGAGATGAAAAAAATTAATGATTAAAGCTGTTATATTTGATTTAGATGATACACTAATACCAGAAAATAAATATGTAGAAAGTGGTTTTAACATAGTTTCAAAATATCTTGAACAACAATATAGTGGCAAGTCAGAAGATATTTATAAGGAATTAATATGCCTATATAAAGAAAATAGTAAAAATGTATTTAATCGATGGTTTGATAAAAAACAAATTAAGTATACTATGGAGGAAATTAAGCAAATAGTAAAAGTATACAGAGAACACAAGCCAACTATAGAATTCTATAGTGATGTTATTCCAACTATAAAAAAATTAAAAGAAAAAAATATAAAAATAGGAATTATAACAGATGGATATGTGGAAACACAAAAGGCAAAATTACAATCATTAAATGCGTATTCTATTTTTGATGAAATTGTTATTACAGATGAATTAGGAAGACAATATTGGAAACCACATCCAAGAGCATTTGAAATAATGAAGAAAAAATTAAATATAGAATTTGAAGAAATGATTTATGTTGGGGATAATCCTGAAAAAGATTTTTATATAGGAAGTTTATATCCTATAGCATGTGTTAGAATTTGTAGAAATGATTGCATATATGGAGATAAAAAATATAAAAATGAATTTAGGGAAAAATATAAAATTAAAAATTTAAATGAATTAATGGAGAAAATATAAAAATGGAACAAATTAGAATTTTACAAATGGTAGGAAGCTTAGGATATGCTGGATTAGAAGCAGTAGTTATGAATTATTATAGAAATATGGACAAAGAAAAAGTGCAGTTTGATTTTATTGTAACATCTCCTAAAAAACAGAGATATGATGATGAAATAAATAAACTTGGGGGAATTATATATCGATTACCATCAAGAAGTAAACATCCAATAAAATACATAAAAGAATTGAATAAAATATTTAAAAATAATAATTATAAAATTTTTCATTGTCATGCAAATTCAGCTAGTTGTGCAATGGACTTAATGATTGCCAAATTTAATAAAATACCTATTAGAATAGCTCACAGTCATAATACTTCATGTGTTGTAAAATGGCAACATTATCTTTTAAAACCAATAATGAGATGTGTAGCAACACATAAATTTGCTTGCTCAGAAGATGCTGGAAGATGGGTGTTTGGGCAAGAAGATTTTAAAATATGCAAAAATGCAATTGACTTAGAAAAGTTCAAATTTAATATACAAATAAGGGAAAAGATAAGAAAAGAATTAGGAATAGAAGGTAAAAAAGTAATAGGAAATGTCTCTAGATTTGTTAAAGCAAAAAATCATAAATTTTTAATTAATATTTTTAAGGAAATACATGATCAAGATAAAAATACAGTGTTATTATTAGTAGGACGGAGGAGAACTGAAAGAAGAAATTATAGAACAATTGGAAAACTTGAAATTAAGAGATAGTACAATTATATTGGAGAACATTGATAATACACATGAAATATTGCAAGCTATGGATATTATGGTATTTCCATCATTATATGAAGGATTAGCGATGGCCTTGCTTGAGGCACAAGCAACAGGATTGGAATGCATAATTTCGGATAATATTTCAAAGGATGTATTTGTAACTGATAAAGTAAAGAGTATATCACTTGAAGAAGATATAATTGTTTGGGTGTCACAAATAAAAAAAATACTGAAAACAGCAGAGAGAGAGAGAGAGAGAGAGAGAGAGAGAGAGAGAGAGAGAGAGAGAATATATATATACTAGAGGAAAAATGGA
>CANRGE010000044.1 GCA_947630065.1 uncultured Clostridia bacterium | reverse complement strand
GTGCCTAAATTTGCAAGTTGCTCTCAAGGTGTAAAGTTATTTAAAGAGAAAAATCAATTTAAAGATAGTAAATATACTCCAAGATCAGGAGACTTAATATTCTTTGAATGGAACGGAAATAAATCAGATGGAGCAGACCACGTAGGAATAGTAGAAAAAGTAGAGGGGAATACTATAACTACAATAGAAGGAAATAGAAGTGATAAAGTAGAAAGATTTACATACAAGGTAAGTCATTCTCAAATAATGGGCTATGGTACTCCTGATTATCCAGAAAACAAAATAAACGTAAACTTTTTAGACTATGCTTTATATAATGCCATATATGAAGATTTAAGAAAAGCATATAATGGAAATATAAACGGATTAAAAAGACATTATGAAGAATGCGGTAAAAAAGAAGGCAGAATATGTTCATATACATTTAATCCAGTATATTATCTAAATAAATATGCAGATTTGAAAAAAGCATATAAAAATGACTATGTAGGAGCATATAATCACTATATAGAATGTGGAATACCAGAAGGAAGAGTAGGCTCAAAACTATTTGACCCTATATATTATAAAGAAAATAACGCAGATTTAAAGAATATGAATAATTACGAATTATTAAATCATTTTCTAGTTTTCGGAATAAAAGAGGGTAGGCAATGTTCAAAAGAATTTAACGTAAGAAAATACAAAGCAAATTATGCAGACTTACAAAAAGCTTTTGGAGATAACTGGCAAGAATACTTTACTCATTATTTGACATACGGAGAAAGAGAAGGAAGAAAAGCGATATAGGCGAGATTTTTAGTCTACTGTTTTTTATTCTAAAAAAAATATTATATAAAAGAATAAGAGTTGAAGCCCTTATTCATCGAGTTGTTTATTTAAAGTTTGTGGTGCTTTCACAAATAAAAGATAGTAAAATTAGCAGAAGAACTAGTTGCCTAGTTCTTCTTATTAATTTATATAAAGTTTATATTAATATTTATTGAAAAATGCAATATAAACTTAAGTGAGTAACATTATCTACCCACTCAAGTTTATATACTAAAATTTAGGATAGATTAATAATTCAAAATTATCTAATTTTCCATATTGATTATAGCATTTTTCTGTTTTCAAATATTCGATTTTTTCAACAACACTTTTTAATAAATAATTTTTCATTTTAGGGTCATTACAATTTTTATAAGCAGTTAATACATCTTTTGTTTGGGGTATTAGACTTACTTTTGCCTTTTTCGTTTGTTCTATATTATCTAATTCTTTTTCAATTTCGGAATATTTTTTTAATAATTCTTGTTGCTTTTGTAGTATTTTAGTTTTTCTATCAGTAAAGACATCTATACTATATATTCCCTTTTCTAAAAAATCATAAATTTTTTCAATTTGCTTATCACATTCAATAAGTTCACTTTGTAATTTTTTCATTGAAGTTTGTTTTATGTGTATAATATCATTTATATTTTCTTGTTCTATAGAAGTTTCATTTATTTCTTTTTCATAATTTTTAAGCCAAGTTTTTAAGCTTTCTAAAATTTTATCCTCTAATATATCCATTCTAGTAGATATGTTATTACATTTTGGATTCGTACATGCAATAGTGTTAGGCTGTATTCTAATCATAATCCTATTGCATTTAGCACATCTTATTAGTCCTGCAAATGGATTTTTTATATTATAAATACTAGGAATAGGAGAAGTATTGCTATCTCTTCTTTTATTTTGTGCAATATAGAAAGTCTGTTCATCAATAATGGGTTGATGAATACCTTTTGACAAAATAACATCATTTCCTTTATTTTTAGGTTGAGTATTTTTTATACTTCCATTTTTTACAACCTTTACTATTTTTCTATTTTTCCATCTGATTTTACCAATATAAACAGGATTTGACAGAATGTCTCTTATAGAATAAACTGACCAAGTTTCGGATTTTAATGGTTTAATATTTAGAGAATCTAAATATTTACTTATTTCAGTAGGTGACATATTTTTATAGGTATACATATCAAAAATCATTTTTACAATTTCTGCTTGTTCTGGAATTATTTCTAGTGTCCAACCTTTATCATTTTCAATTTTTTTTCGTTTATATCCATAAGGAGGTCTACTTCCAGGAAATTTGCCTTGAGTTGCACTTATTTCTCGACCTTTTTGTAGACGTCTATTTATTGTTTTATATTCTCTTCTAGACATAAATAAACCAAATTCAAAATATTCTTGATCATATTCATTTGATGGATCATAAATCTTTAATGGGGTAATTATTTTTGTATTAGAGTATTGAAAGGCATTAGCAACTATACCTTGATCTAGAGTATTCCCTCTAGCAAGACGTTCTATTTCTACAACAAATACCCCTGCGTATACACCTTGCTCTACTAATTGCAAGAGTTCTTGAATAACTGGTCTAGAAGAAATACTATCTCCAGAAACAACACCTTCTCTAAAAACATCGACTTGTGTTTTTGAGATACCCATAGAATTATATAAATTACTTAATATAAGTTCATGTTTTTTTAAAGTTTCTCCTTCGCCATGAGATTCAGCTTCTATATCTTTTCTAGATTTTCTTAAATATTCAGCATATCTTTTCATATTATTAATTATATTATCTTGCATATAAAAATACCTCCTTAAACAAAATTTCGGTACTTGTATAAGGAAGTATAATATTATATAATAAATATAACAAAATTACTTATACAAGTAGTTCTGGAATAGGTAACATACAAACTTTGGTCGGGGAGTATGTTATCTATTTTTTATTTTTCTAATTCTTTATATTCATTTATAAATTGATTGAAAGTAGTACAATTAGTACAACTAGCATTTCTTTTTGAACAATAGATAGGCTCATCAAGATTTAATAAAACTCTATTTGGATTATCAAGTTCATGTGCATTGTAAAAAGAAGCAGAAAAAATTACAGTTTCATTATTTTTTAAACAATTTATTTCATATTTTCTTGTTTGATTTTGCATTTTATTTCCTCCTATTCAAATATTTTTTTTATTCTAGCTTCAGTTACTTTTCCAATAATTTTAAAATTACTATTTTTATCTAGTTTTTTTGGAGGATAGTAAGAATTAAAAGCAATTAATTCTATATAATCATTATGTTTAATTATTTTTTTTACTGTAGCTTCTTCATTATCTATTAATATAATACCAATTTGTCCACTTTCTAAATCATCTTGTTTATGAACAATAACGATATCATCTTCATATAAAACAGGTTGCATGCTATCACCAGTTACTTTAAGAGCAAAGTAATTTTCTGGATCATGTAAGTCATTATCTATATAAACATATCCTATAATATTTTCAGAAGCTAAATAGTTATACCCTGCTTTTACAATACCTAAAAGAGGATAGACATGTTTATTATTCACTTGTTTCTCTCTATTTTCTATTAAGTCTGATTTTTCTATTCTAAAATAATTTGCTATTTTTTCTATTTTATCTATTCCAGGATATATATTACCATTATACCAATCTGTAAAAGTCGTATATTTAAAATCTAAATCTTTACATATATCAACTCTAGTTTTATTATGGATAGTCATATAATATCTTAAATTTTTTGAAAAAATTTCTTTATTACCTAAATCGTTCATAATTACCTCCTGACTTGATTATACGACTTTCCCGTAAAAAAAGCAATAAAAAAATGAAAAAATTACGAAATTTTTATAAAAAACTATTGACATTACGAAAATGTCGTAGTAATATAATTACAGAATTTAGACGGGAGGTGTAAAAATGAAATTAACACTTAAGGCAATTAGAGCAAATAAAGGATTAACACAAGAAGAAGCTGCTAAACTTATAGGAGTAGGAATAGACACTTTAAGTAATTATGAAAGAGGTTTAACATATCCAGATGTACCTATAATAAAAAAAATAGAAGAAGTCTACGGTGTTGAATATAAAGATATTATTTTTTTACCGTAAAATTACGAAAATATCGTAAAATAAATAATTAAGGAGGTATGTATGGACGATAAAACAATAAGGAATGAGTTATTAATAACATTGGCAGATGTAAAAGAATTAATTGAAAAATTAGAAGCTATAGTAAATAGAAAAGATGAAGCAACTGATGAGATTAATCAATTACTTCATTGTTATGAATTAAAAATAAATATATTAAAGATTATATAACTTCAATATGAGTATCAACTAATAATGTATGTTCTTGAGAATTATATTTTAATTTATCAAAGCAATGAATATATAATTCGTGTTTTGAACAAGTTTCTTTTAATAAATTGTATTCATCATCTGCAATATTAGATTTTACATTTCCTGAATATATGGCGGTATATAGGGGTGTAAAAAATACATATGTAAATGATTTATGGTCCTTAGGAGTATCGACAAAAGAAACTGAAGGATAGCTTGATTTTGAAGAAGCAAATATACATTGAGTTTTAATTCCTTGTCCAATAGAAATATCTATTAGTTCACAAAAATCTTTAATATTTTTACAATCAATATTCAACATAATCACCACCATTCTTAAATAAGATAGGTAGATTATACAAAATTTTTATAAATAAGTAAAGCAATTAAGAAAGGAGGACTAGCAATGTGAATACAACTATACAGAGGTGTTTAACAATGCAAGAAAAAAACATAGTTAAAGAAATACAATTAGGTGGTACAAAAATTAAGTTTTGCAATAACTTTATTGCAAAAGAAAAAAATGATAGAGAACAAAAAATAAAAGAATTTAAACAGGCATGTTTGAATTTAATAAAAGAATATCCAAAAAAGGGGAGATGATAACAAATGATTAAATTATTAGATTTTATATTGTGTGGCACTATGGTACTGGCAGAGATAATATCAATATTTTCAATAGCAATTTTAGTACAAGCCGTATTTTACAGAGTTTTTAACATTAATCTTTATAAGATTATGAAAAATAAAATTATCGTGTTGGAAAGGAGGATACAAGAATGTTTGGAGGTAACAGAACAATGTTAAACAAAATAGATAGACTAGAAAAAAGAAGTACAGAACTTGCTAGACAAGTAAGAGATTTAAACCTAGAAAATGCTTCTATAAAAGAAGAAAACAAAGATTTAAGATTTGAAAATGAAGAAAGCATAAATTTATTACAAGAAATAGCAGATAGAGCATTTACTTGCCCATTAGATAGCGAAAAGATAGTACTAAACAAAATAAAAGAGCTAGTTCGCGACTACCAATCCGAAAACTAGCTAATCAATATAAATTGTATAAACTCATATCTACTTTTATATTAACACAAATTAAGTAGATATGCAAGAGGGAGGAACAAATGAATATAAGAGAATATGTAAAAACTTTGTTATACAGGTATAGGTTAAATAAAGATAAAGCAAAGTTATTAGAAATGAAACATAATTTAAGAATATTAAAAAGAGGTGTTAGATAATGCCACCAGATTGGACAAGTTTTTATTTTGAAGAAGAGCCAGTAGATTGGGACGGATATTATGAATATCTAGCAGAAAAAGAAGAGGAAGAATGGGAGGATATATAAAGTGAATAATACTGAATTAAAAATAACAGATTTACAAGAATTAAAGCCTATTATCTTTAACTATGATGAATTAAAGTCAGAATTAGCTTTAGAATTAAAGAAATATGATGGTTTAGTTTTTGAAGAGAAAGATTTAAAAGAAGCAAAAGAAACAAGAGCTAATTTAAATAGATTAAAGAAACAAGTAAATGATAAAAAAATAGAAGTAAAAAAGGAGTTCTCAAAACCTTATATAGACTTTGAAAATAAAATAAAAGAAATTATAGAAATGATAGATAAACCTTGTATAGCTATAGATACTCAAATAAAAAATTATGAACAAAAACAAAAAGAATTAAAAAGAAATGAAATAACAAAAATATATGAAAGCAATATAGGAAATTTAAAAGAAATATTAACTCTTCAAAGAATTTGGAATGACAAATGGTTAAATGCAACATATGCAATACGAGATATAGAATTAGAAATATTAGGACTAATTAATAAAGTAAAAACTGATTTTAAAGTTATTGAGAATATGAAAACAGAATTTGAAATACAACTAAAAGATAAGTATATTTCAACTTTAGACTTAACTTCTGTAATGCAAGAAAAAACTAGATTAGAAAATATCAAGAAGAATGAAGAAGAAAGAAAAGAACAAAAAGAGATTCAAGCAAAAGTACAAGAAGCAAAACAAGAAAATGCTTTTGACACTATATTAAAAAATACTAAAAAGAAGGTAATTATAAGTATTGAATTAACAGAAAGTCAAATACAACAATTAAAGCAATGGTTTATCAATAATAATATTTCATACGAAAGTGAGGAAATGTAGATGAACATATATGAAAAGATGGAAGAAGCAAAAGTTGCTTTACAAAAGAAAGATTTGAAAAAGACAGGACTTAATAAATTCTCTGGGTATAAATATTATGAATTGGGTGATTTTATGCCTGCAATAAATGAAATATGTAGAGAATTAAAATTATTTACGAGAGTAAATTTTGAAGCTGATTTTGCAACATTAACTATTATAGATATAGAAAAAACAGATGATATGTTGATATATAAGTCAGAAATGGTAAAAACTTCTTTAAAAGGTTGTAATGAAATTCAAACATTAGGGGGAGTACAAACATATCAAAGAAGATATTTATATATGAACGCATTTGAAATTAGCGAGAATGATTATTACATAGATGGAAAAGAAGATTCTAAAGAAGACAATGATAATAAAGAAGATTCAATTTTTTCAGAAGATAAAGAAACAGATGACGAAAGTGAAAAAATAGATAAGTTAAAAAAAGATTTACTTGATGATGCGATAGCGAAAAATAATTTATCAGATGAAATAGTTTATAAAGTTTTAGATAGTTATGGATATTCAAGTACAGCTGAAATAGAAATAAAAAATTATATGGCTATAGTTAATGATTTTAAAAAAATAACTGGATCAAAGTAGGTGTTATAAATGCAAACAACTGCAAAAATAACAGATATAAACATAGATTTTGACACACGAAAACCGAAAATAAGCTTACTTTTAGATAGTAAAGATATAGAAGTAGTAGAACAATTAAAAAGTAAAGATAAACTGAATGTGGAGTTAAAAGAATATAGACAAAAGAGAAGTCTAGATGCAAATGCTTATTGTTGGGTTATGTGTGACAGAATAGCAAAAGAATTGAGTAAAGATGGAACAATAAAAACCAAAGAAGAAGTATATAAAGAGGCTATTTTAGCAATTGGTACGTTTGAGCCAATGATAATAGAAGAACGAGCATTTGAAAATTTTAAACGAATATGGGAAAAACAAGGACTAGGATTTTTAATACAGGAAGTGAGCAGAAAAGATAAGTGTGTTAGAGTGAATTGTTATTATGGCTCAAGTACGTACGACAGTAAGGAAATGAATTTGTTAATAGAATTAATTATAGATTTAGCAAAGAGTTTAGGAATAGAAACAAAACCGCAAGAAGAAATTGATAGTTTATTAGAAAGTTGGGATAAAAAGTGATAGTAACAGATTTAAGTAAGAAATTTATTCCAGTACCAAAACCTAAAGACAGAAAAGTAAATAAAGCTGAACATAAAAGTGAACAGATAAACAAGAAAAGTAAGAAGTTAGCAAAACTAGAAAGGCAGAGAGATAAAGATATAGTTAAATACGGAACGTGTGACTATTGCCATAGAAAATTTAAACATTTAGATCCTCATGAAGTTTATGGCGGTTGTAATAGAAAAAGAAGTATTTTAAATAAATTTGTTAAAAAATTATGCAGAGAATGTCATTCCGACGAAAAAATACTTAAGCAATTAAAAATAGAGACTCAAATAGAATTTGAAAAAACACATACGAGAGAAGAATTTATTAAGTTAATAGGAAAAAGTTTTTTATAAGGAGGGATTTTAATGAGTTTAAAAGATGAATTAGATATTGAAAAAAAATAAAAGCTCAAGAGGAAGTATATGACATGATTGTAAATATTCTTGCAAAAAGTGGAGATAAAAAATTTTTGTTATTGAAACAACATAAAAAAACAGGCGATAAAATAAGAGAGATGTTGGATAAAGTAACTAATGATATTTCTGATGAAGAAATAGATAAATACATATCAATATTGCAACAATTTGAACAAATTATAGATGATGCAATAAATGAGAATAAATAAACTATAAATCAACTTGGGTAGAGACATAAAGTTTTCTACCCTTTAATATACGAAAGGAGAAAGAAAATGGCAAGAAAGAGAATGTTTGATTTAGAGGTAGTAGATACAGACTTATTTCTTGAAATGCCACAGTCTACGCAAAATCTTTATTTTCATCTGGGAATGAGAGCAGATGATGATGGATTTGTAAGTAATCCTAAAAAGATAATACGAACTATAGGTGCAAATGATGATGATTTAAAAATACTATTTAGTAAACAATTTGTAATACCATTTGAAAGTGGAATAGTAGTAATTAGACATTGGAAATTAAATAACTATTTAAGAAAAGATAGACATACAGATACGATATACATAGAAGAAAGAAAAAAATTAACAGAAGATGAAAACGGAGTATACAACTTAATTTCAGAGGTTGGTATACCAAATGACAACCAACGGTATACACAGTATAGAAGAGAAAAGAAAAGAAGAGAATAGTAAAGAAAAGAGTAGTAGTAGCAGTAATATTAATAAATATAAAAAAAATATAGTAAACGATAGTTGTGTTGACAGTTTACAATTAACTGCAAATGACAGTTGTGATGACGATTTGCAAAATATTGCTGAATTTTACAATGAAAATATAGGAGCTTTAACACCATATGGATTAGAAGTTTTAGCAGATTATGCAAAAGATATGTCAAAAGATTTAATAATATTTGCAATGAAAAAAGCATTAGAAGCAAATGTGAGAAACATAAAATACATAAAAGGCATATTAAATAGTTGGTCTAAAAAAGGAATAAAAACACTTATAGAAGCTCAAAAAGAAGATGAAAATTTTAGGAATAAAACTAGTGTTAAAGAAGAATCAGAAGAAGAAAAAAAGGCACGAAAAATAAAAGAACTGGAGGAAAGTATAAAAAATGGAAGTAGCTGAATTTATTGAAGAAACAAATAGAATTGAGAAGTTTTATGAAAAAGAATTAGATAAATTTCAAAGAGATGAATGGTATAAAAACTTAAAAAATATTCCATTAGAACGATATAGACAAATAATTAATAACATTTTTAGAAAGTGTAAATTTATGCCTAAATTAGCTGACATAATAGAAATGCAAGAAGAATTACCTTTTCAAAACAATAGTATACAAAAGGAAAAGGTAGAGTGCGATAAGTGTAAAGGTTTGGGTTTAATATTTTATACAAAACAAATACGAGATGGTGGAAAAGTAATGGATTATGAATTTGTAGCAAGATGTGATTGTAAAAATGGCGAAGAACATGCTTATGATGGAACAAAAATTGATGACGTTCAACATAGAAGTAAGTATTATATACCTTTGATATCTCAATTAGGTTTATAAGGAGAAAAAAATATATGATTACTGATGAAGATGTAGAAAAAATTGCTAAAAAAGTAATAGAGAAACAAAAAGAAAATGAGGTAAAAAAGATTAGAAGTACATTTAGACTATCTAATATAACAAATAAATATCATGAGCAAATGTATCATAAATTTGGAACAACAGGAAGAATAGAAGATGCAATAAGGACAGTCGCAGTATATAAATGTGGTCAAAGGTATATAAGCAGAGTAACAGAAGATAGATGTAAGGAATGTGAAGATTATGCAGAAAAATTATATAGGGATATTTTACAGTTAGGAGAGTGATAACAAATGATTACAGAGATTACAAGGCAATTAAGTTTTGAAGATATAAAGCCTAAAAGATTAACAAGATATATGCAAATATTAGACATTATAGGAAATAAAGAAATGACGGCAAGAGAAGTAGAAACAGTAAGATGTAAAGAGTATAAGCCTAAAAGGTTTGATATGAACTGCACAAGACCAAGAATAACAGAATTAGTAAAAGATTATCACGAATTAATAGAATGTGGAGTAAAGAAAGATATTGAGACAAATAAGAAAGTAGCAGTATTTAGAAGGACAACAGAGCAAGAAAAAATGGAATTAGATAATATGAATCATATTCCATATATAGATTAAGGAGAAAGTTATGAAAGATATAGAACAAGAATTATTGAAAATAGCAACAGAAAATGTAAATAAAAAATTAGAAGAAGAAAGAAAAAAGACAGAAGAGCATATAAAAAACGAGATAGAAGATGTGAATTTTATATTAAAGTTAATAGAAAAAAAGATGTTGTATAAAGTTATTGGAGATTGGAGAGAACCACAGGAGTTTAAAATGATTACCAAAGAAATATTCTTAAAAGACTATACAAGTGATCCGAAAGAAAGTTGGCATAGAAAAGGAATCTCAATTAAAGATAGAGGGTTAATAGGAGAAGATGATTATAAATTAAAAATAGTAATAAACAATGAAATTGAGTACAAGCATATAGGGTATATTATACAAGATTTTACCAATGAATTAAAAGACAAGATGAATAGAATAACTAGAATAACAGAAGGATTAAACGAATTAGAAAAGCATTTTAAAATGTTAATAAATCAAGAGAAAAATATAAAGAAATTTATTGAAGATTACAACGAGATAAAAGAGCAATTAAATAAAGAGGACTAGCCTATGGAATATCCAGAATTAATAGAAAGTTGTAAAAAAGCAATAGAAAGTGGAAAATGTTTGGGCTGTACTGCTTTGGAAAACATAAATTTTAAAGGAAATCCGAATTGTATATATAGCAAGAAACCTACAGTACAGGAGAGTATAAATCAGATTTGGGAGAATTTAGGAGTACAGGAAAGGATAAAATTATGAAAGATAAAATTGAAGTTGGAGAATACATAAGAACTGTTGATGGAAAGTTTGGAATATTTGATAGATATAGTGCAAGAAAAGATGATAGCTTTTATAAAAGTCCATTTGATTGTTTTATAAAATTACAAAAACGTAAAACTCCTTTGCAATGTTGTAGAGATTATATAGCTAATCATTCTTTTGACTCAAAAGAGCTAATAGAAGTAGGAGATATAGTTGAATTTATTGATGTATTAAATGAAGAAGTTATTTATATCTGGAATAAAGAAATGCTAGAAGCAGTAAAACAAGATATTGAAGAAGGACAAACTTTAAAATCAATTTTAACAAGAGAAGAATTTACAAATAGAAAGTATAAATTTTAGGAGATAAAAAGATGGAAGATAAAATTGAAGTTGGAGAATATGTGAGATTACAATATGGAAAAATAGACAAAGTAAAAAATAACGATTATTATATGCAACAATATATTGAATGTGAAAAAGGTTTATATCCTAGAGAAAATATAGTCAAACATTCCAAAAACATAATAGACCTAATAGAAGAGGGCGACTATGTAAATGGAAAATTAATTAAAAAGGATTATGAAGCAGGTAAATTAATAATACCAAAAAGAATTAAATCAATAGTAACAAAGGAACAATTTGCTAGTGGTGAATATAAAGTTTAGGAGATAAAAAGATGAAATATAAATTTGAAATATTAGAAAGACCAATAGGGAAAGAAAGACCACGATACAATAGCAAAACTAAAAGAATGTATACTCCAACTAAAACAAGTAGTTTTGAAGAAAAAGTACAATGGGCATTTAAAGCTAAATATAATATTGAAACAGAATTAAGTACAAAACCTTTTAAAGCTAAAATAATAGCAGTATTTAAACCTGCTGAAAGTTTAAGCAAGAAGAAGAAAGAGGAGTTGCTATATAAGATAGATTACACAAAGAAACCAGATGCAGACAATATTGCAAAGATAGTATTAGATAGTTTAAACGGACTAGCTTATAAAGATGATAGTCAAGTGTCTGCATTATTAGTTTTAAAGGATTATGGTATAGAGAATAAAGTAATAGTAGAACTGGAGGAAATTTAATGGAAGATGTAGTATTAACACCAATTTATAAGGAAACTATTTATCAATATCATTTATGTTCTAACTGTAATAAAAAGCTATATTTAGAAGAAGATATATTTGTTCCATTACGTTTTGAGGAAAAAATAAAATTTTGTCCTTATTGCGGAAAAGAAATTATAAGATATGCAAATCCAAAGTATATTAAAGAACCTAATTTTGATTGGCTAGAAAAATATACTGAAATAATAAAAAATGCTTGTGAAAAAATTGAATATGAAATTTATTGTAAAAATAGCGAGGAAGAACGAAGAGAATTAATAAATAAAGCTGAATTTGGAATGGAATATTTTGAAGATTATGATTTATTATATGATAAAAAAATGTATGTAGAATAATAAAAGAATTAGGATATTTTAGAAAACATTATACAGAAAAAGACAAACTGAAAAGAAAATTTGAAAAACAGGAATAAATATGGAAGAGAGTTTTAAGTATGAAGATAAAAGTAAGGTAATAGTAGAATTGGAGGAATGTTAAAATGGGTTGGATTATTTTAATAATAATAATAGTTTTTATATGTATAGTATGGGTTAGTTTAGATATTCATGATATTGTAGAAGGAATTTTTGAGGGAGGATTATTAGGACTAATGATTTCTATATTCGTACTAGGATTTTTAGTACTAATATCAATGGGAGAAGAGCAAATTATAAATACATATGAAGAAAAACAATACAATATATGTGGATTAGAAAATAAAAATAGTATGGAAAGTAATATAAATGCAAGATTCTTTTTGGGTTTTGGATATGTAAATGGAAATACTATAGAAACTATGAAATATTACTATTTTAGAGTAGATGAAAATGGAAAAAAGTTAGAAAGTATAGATGGGACAAATATATACATAAGAGAAACAAACGAACAAGAACCTTGTTTAATAATAAAAAAGAAAGAAATGATTAATGTAGGATTTTGGGCATGGCTTTGGGGAGAAGATAAAATGATAATTGATGGAGAAAAAATATTAGTAGTTCCAGAAGATACGGTACAAATAGAGTACAATGTAAATATTTAGGAGGATATAAATGTTATTTTTTAATATACGAAAAAAGCTAGATACAAAGTATAAAGAATGGTTAAAAAAAGAAAAAGCCCCAGATACAAGTATAAATCTAATAGGATTTTTAGACTTATATAATTTATTAAATGAAGAAGCAATAAAAGAGTTTTTAAAGCATAGAGAAAATAAATAATAGGTTTATTTAGCATATAGAGAAATGGAGGAAATATAAATGCAAGTTAAATTTATAAATATTGGAAGAAACAATGTAAATTTTACAAGAGAATGTAAGAATGAATTAACCTGTGATTGGTTATTAAAACAAGTAAGCCCATATTTATTAAGCAATAATATAGGTTTTGAAGAAAATGGACATGGGACGATAACAGTATTTGCAGGCATGCAAACTGTAGGAGAAATAGAGGTGTTATAGATTAGTAAAGAGGGACAAATGTTTAAAGAAAGGAATAAATATGGAATTAGTTTTTAATGTAGATGGAGAACTTATAACTAATACGGCGAGAGAATGGTTTTGGGTAGAAAAAAGACCATTTGAAAAAGTAGAGGAATTATTATTATCTTGCATGTGTGGAACAAACATAAAATTAGAAATTTTAAAGCAATATGTAGAAGATATATTAAAATTTAAGAGAAAATTTACTGGAAATACAAAAGATAATAGCTTTAAATTAACTATAGATAATTCTATTTTACCTAAATACATAAAAACAAAGAATTTAGATAAATATTATTTAAGGTTAAAAAATCCAGATATAGAAAAATTTTATAAATATGGTTTTATAAATCCTAAAGGAAAATTTTTTGCAGTAGAATGGTGTGAACATGCTAAATGGGCTAGTGAATATATAAAAAAACATTATACAATAGAAGAACAGATGGTTAATTACAAATATACAGGAGCAGATTTTTTGGTATATGTGAAGGGGTGGATATTATTACATAATGCATATCAAGGAGAAGCAAAACTAGAGAAAGCAAAAGTAATGACAAAGGCACAAAAAGAAACTTTATTTGACTATTATATATACTTTAATAGAATGCAGGATGCTAATAATTTATATAAGGAGGAATAGAAAATGAATTTAAGTAAAGAAGAAATAGAAAAAGCAAAAGAAATATTAAACAATCCTAAAACAGAAAATTTAATAGAAATTATAAGGATATTTAAACGAAATGGGATTGAAAATTATTGCATCACAAGGAAAGAAACAATAGAAACACTTTTACAATACATAGACCAATTAGAACAAGAAAATAATAAGCAAAATAAAATAATAAATGAAATGGCATTAGCAATAAGTTCTTATGATATTGATGAGGAAATATGCAAAAATCTGGCTACTCCATTTTGTAATAATGAACCATTAAGAGTAACTGCAGATGTATGTGCAAGATGTGTAAAACAATATTTTGAAGAGAAAGTAGAGGAAAAGTAAATGATTAAGATAAGAAATACTGTAAACTTAAAAGAATTGGAAAAGTACGGATTTGAAGATTTAGGAGTATGTTATAAAAAGTATTGTTTTGGTGGACTTCAATATTTTATAAATAAAGGAACAAGAGAAATAAAAAGGTTGCACCCATATAGTTTTAGAGAAGAACCAGTATTAGGAGAAATAGAAAATTTAGGAATAAAAGATTTAGTAGAGGAGGGAAAGTAAATGGATATACGAGTAGGAGATAAAATAACAGGAAAATGGTTAGACAATAATCAAATAGTTACAGAGGTTATAAATTCTATGGAACCATTGGATTTACTTATTAGTAATATAAGAAATAAAAATATTGAAATTTTAAAAATAGAACGACCAGTTTATGAAGAAGTAGATTCAGATGGTATACATATAGAAGAAAATGAAGTAATTTACGAAAGGAAAGAATTATTAACAAAAGAAGAGAGATATTTTTTAAAATTATATATAAAACTTAATACAGATTTTCAAGAAGAAAAAATTAATTATATATATATTATAAGTGATAATTTTTTACATTTTAATTATGGCCAAAATTATGATTACGAAATAGAAATATGTAAAGATATGTTTTCGAATTTAAGTAAAGAAAAGACATATACTCTTTCAGAACTAGGATTGGAGGAAAATTAAATGACACCAGAAGAACTTTATTTATACATAAATGATTGTTTATGGCAATTAGAATGGTGTGAAGATGATTATTTTGAAACAGAATCTATCAAGAGAAGAATGATATATGCAATAGGGAGTTTAAGAATATAAAAGGTTAATTGTTAAGAAAAAAGTAAATGATTTTAAGAGGTAAAGATGAAAGAAAAAGAAATAGAATTATATATACAGCTAGCATTTGAATTAGGACAGGCATATCAAAATATATATAATAAAATAGGACTAGAAAATATTATAGATTTTAACGAAATAGCATTTGCAAACGATTGTGGTGCACAATGGAATTTGAAAGGAGATATGTCAGATTTGCCGAAGTTATTTGAAATACATAAATTAAAACAGAATGGAATAAATAAATTAAATAAAATAGCAAGGGATTTGCAAAGAGTAAAGAAAATAGCAAGTGAAAGGTTAAAAGTAAATGATTTTAAGTAGGAGAACTATGAACGAAGATAAAATAGAATTAGAAGAAGCAATAACAATTTTAGAAGCAACAATAGGAGAATTTAAGTATTTACAATCAACT
>CANRGE010000043.1 GCA_947630065.1 uncultured Clostridia bacterium | reverse complement strand
CACACACACAGATAGAAAGTAATAATAGAATAATAAAAAGAAATAGATTAAAAGAGTAAATGTAATCTACTTATTAAAAAAATAAAATAAGTAATTTACATTTACTCTTTTTGGGTAAAATAAGTAAAGAGAGGAAAATAAAAAATGAAGGAAAGTAAAAATAAAAAAACAATAATAGTGTTATTTGTATTAATAGTAATAGGAATACTATTAGTTATAAATAGAACACAGGTATATACCTTAGCAAAAAATACAGTAAGGAATATTTTAAGATTAGGAGAAGATGAAACAACTGAAGAAACAAAAGTATATTGTGAAGTAACAGACCCAGTTAGTGGTAAAACAGATGTATTTGTAGAATTTCAAAATCCAAAAGGAATAGAAAAATTAATAATAGGAGAAGACATAATAGAAACAAAAGGAAAAACAAAAGTAGCAATAGATAGAAAGTTAAACGAGGGAGAAGTATATCAAATAAAAGTAAAACTAAATGGACAAGAAGAGGAAGAATTGTATACAGGAGTAGCATCTAGAACATTGCCTAATGTAGTATTAAAAAATAAAGATACATTTAATGACGGAACGACAAAAACGGTAGAAATAGAAGCACCGGAAAATGAAAATATAATTAATTACTATAGTTTAGATGATGGACAGACATGGGAAATATATACAGAAGAATTAAAAGTACCAGAAAGAAATAATTCTACTATAGTTGCAAAATATGAAGCAAAAAAAGGAACATTAATTAAAGTATCAAATATTTCAGAACAAATACCATTAATAGTAAGTGACGGACTAGCATCAGCGGTTAAAAATGCAAACATAATAAGAAATGATCATTATTATAGAATAGCAGTAAAGGAGAAAGAATATTATGCACATGTATATGTGGAAAAAGGAGATATAATATTAGAAAGTAGCAAGTCATATGGAGTAGCGAGTGATACACAGTACATGGTAATATTAAAAGTAAATGGCGATTTAACTATAAATGAAGGAGTGACATTAACAGCATATGGAACATCAAATGGAGGAACAAAAGGAATGATTGTGTGCGCCACAGGAACTTTAATAAATAACGGAACAATAAGTATGACAGCAAGAGGGGCAAGAGGAGCAGGAGAAGATGTGTATTTATGGAAAAATAATGATAATTCTTGGGAATATGTACCGGCAGCAGGAACAGCAGGAGGAGCTGGTGGAGTAGGATATTCAAGTTATGGTGGCGGAGCTGGAGGAACACCAGGAGCAGCATCAAATAGAAGAACAGGCGGTGGCGGCGGTGGCGCTGGACAATGTGGAAGATGTAGAGGTGGATCAGGAACTGCTGGTACATCATATTCAGGTGGCACAGGCGGCGGTGGCGGAGCTGGAAGAAATGGAACAAATGGTGCAGTAAATGGAGGAGCTGGTGGAACAGCATACTCAGCATTACAAGGAATAGAATCTGCGACAGGAGCAGGACGGAGGTGCAGGAAATCCAGGAGGAGCAGGACATAATCGGAGGTGCTGGAGGAAATGGTACTGGAGGATTATTGATAGTATATGCAGGTACACTCCAAAATAATTCAAATATTACATCAAATGGTTCAGCAGGAGGAAGTGGATTTAGAGCTGGAGGTGGAGGCTCTGGTGGAGGTTCTGTAAATGTATTTTATAATACAATTGAAAAATTTGGAACAATAACAGCTAATGGAGGAGCAGCAGGTATAGGAACAAGAAACGGGGAATCTGCCAATGGAGGAGCAGGAGGAAATGGAACAGTAACAGTAGGAAGTATAGCAAATGGAGATTTTGTAGAGTATACAGAGGAATAGTATAAAGCAGAATAAAGTATTTTTATAATAAAAATATTTATAAGGTAATATAAGAGAAAATAAAAAAATGTAAAATTAATGTGGACAAAAATAAAAAATGTCTGCATTAATTTTTTTTAATAATTAATCTGTAAAAACAATTGACACAAAAATAAATAAAATATATAATTTCTATAAATAAGAAAAGAAAAAAACATAAAATTCTAGTGCATACATGAACAAGTGAAGACTAAATATGTTTTGCAAATAGAAAAATAAAAAAATGTCTACAAAGACATGCCCAATAAGTGTAGGGGCGATTTTAATCGCCCGCTCTTCGAAGGCTGGCTAATATAATTTAATAGAAATCTAATAAAAAATGCAAACTAGCCACGGCGGCATGATATATATTTTTCTGTGCTTTAGTCGAAGAAAAATTATATATCATGCACAGCAAAGTGGCGGAAAAAAGTAAAAAATAGAAAAGGAGATAAGCGAAAGATGAAAAACGTTGAAGTTGTAACACACACACACACACACACACACACAGATAGAAAGTAATAATAGAATAATAAAAAGAAATAGATTAAAAGAGTAAATGTAATCTACTTATTAATAAAACGTAAAATAAGTAGTTTGCATTTACTCTTTTTGCGTAAAAATATGAAGAGGGGAAAATAAAAAATGAGAAAAAGTAAAAATAAAAAAATAATAATAGCATTATTTGTATTAATAGTAATAGGAATACTATTAATTGTAAATAGAACGCAGGTATATACATTAGCAAGAAACACAGTAAGGAATATTTTAAGATTAACAGAAGATGAGGCAACTGAAGAAACAAAAGTATATTGTGAAGTAACAGATCCAGCTAATGGAAAAACAGATGTATTTGTTGAATTTCAAAATCCAAAAGGAATAGAAAAATTAATAATAGGAGAAGACATAATAGAAACAAAAGGAAAAACAAAAGTAGCAATAGATAGAAAGTTAAACGAGGGAGAAGTATATCAAATAAAAGTAAAACTAAATGGAGAGGACAAAGAAGAACTATATACAGGAGTAGCATCTAGAACATTACCTACAATAATATTAGCAAATGCAGATACAAATGGAGACGGAACAACAAAAACCGTAGAAGTTAAATCTGTAGAGCATAAAAATATAAAAAAATATTATAGCTTAGATGATGGACAAAACTGGAGTGAATATACCGAGGAAACAAAAGTATTGCAAGTAAAGGAAGCTGAAAATAGGACTATAACAGCAAAAGTAGAAGCAAAAGAAGGAAAATTTATAAATGTAGATAATGCAGAACGAGTACCGTTAATAGTAAGTGAAAGCTTAATAACAGCAGTAAGAGATGCAAATATAATAAACAATGACCGCTATTATAGAATAGCAGTAAAAGATAAAGAATATTATACGCATATATATATTGAAAAAAATAGTTTAACATTAGAAAGTAGCAAAACATATGGATCAGCAAGTGATGTAGGAACAGCAAATGCAAATGCACAGTGTATGGTAATAGTGAAAGTAAATGGAGATTTAACTATAAACAATGGAGTAACATTAACAGCGTATAATACAACATATGGAGGACCAAAAGGAATGCTCGTATGTGCAACTGGAACAATAACAAACAATGGAGCAATAAGCATGACAGCAAGAGGAGCAAAAGCAGTGGGTGAAAATGTTTATCTATGGAAAAACATTTCGGAAGGACAAACTATAAATTATGAATTTGTACCAGTATCAGGGGCAGGAGGAGCATCTAGAAGAGCTTGCAATTCAGCTGGACAAAGTGCTGGAGCAAATGGAACAGGTAGGCAAACAGGTGGCGGAGGTTCAGGACAATCTGGAGGAGGTTGTAAAGTTGCATATTCAGGAGCAGGATCAGCAGGAACATCTTATTCTGGAGGAACAGGAGGCCGGAGGATATTACAACAATTGGGGAAGTACAGCTTCTGGAGGAGCCGGAACTGGTAATGGCGGTGCAGGAGGCTCTGGAGGAAGACAAACATGGGCTGGTACTTCAGGAGGCTCTGGAGGTGCAGGAAATCCAGGAGGATCAGCATATTACGGAGACGTTGGTACTAATGGAACAGGAGGATTATTAATAATATATGGAGAAACAATAACAAATAATGGAAAAATAACAGCAAATGGTTGTAATGGCGGGCAAACAAATATGAAACGGAGGAGGCTCTGGAGGAGGGTCAATAAATATATTTTATTCTGACCAATTTGAAAGTGAGAAAGCTAATATAACAGCAAATGGAGGAAACTCTGCAGGAAATGGAACTATATCTATAGGAAGTATTTCAACAGGGACATATCAACCATATACCTTCTCACAATAATATTTGACCACTTCTTATATAAAAAAATAAAACAAGCATATTCAAATTTTAAAATTTAAATATGTTTGTTTTTTATATAACTAAAAATGAGTATAACTTAGTAATAAGCAAATAAAAGAAAGTTTCAATATAACATAATATAAGAGTAAATAATATAAATGAAATTAAGAAAAATGTATTTAGTAAAAATTATGAAATATTTATAAAAAAACATGCTTAAACCTTGACAAGCCGTAAGAAAAATTATATAATTACATAGTTACAAATTACAATGTTTTTCTAAAAGAACAAAGCGGTCTAAGACCGCTCTTTGTTCTCTCCATTTTATTTTTGAAAAACAAAGTAATTCAAATTCTTTTAAATTTAATAAGAAGAGGAATTAAACTTAGGAAGAAATATTTTTTAATTAGGTTAAAAGAGCAGTACAATCTGATAAAAAATATGGAACCTATTTTTAAGAAGGACTTCTTATCTAAATAAATTTTTTCTTAAAAAGCATTTTTTTAAAATGCATTTTAATCTTTATTTTCTGCTTAAAATTTAATATGAGGTGATTTTTTTGGTAAAAGATATCAAACACGAAAAATGCGTTAGAAAAACTTTCGCAAAAACAGAAGACAGTATAGAAATGCCAAATTTAATTCAAGTACAAAAAGATTCTTATGATTGGTTTGTAAAAGAAGGATTAGGAGAAGTTCTAAGAGATATATCTCCAATTGTAGACTATTCAGGAAACTTAGTACTAGAATTTTTTGACTATTACATGGAAGATAAAACAAAGTATTCTTTAGAAGAAGCAAAAGAAAGAGATGCAACATATTCAACAAGATTACATGTAAAAGTAAGATTAATCAATCGTGAAACAGGAGAAATCAAAGAGCAAGAAATCTTTTTAGGAGATTTTCCACTTATGACAGATAGTGGAACATTCGTAATTAATGGTGCAGAAAGGGTTGTAGTAAGCCAATTAGTTCGTTCACCAGGATGCTATTATGCACAAGATTATGACAAAACAGGTAAAAAAATATTTACATCAACAGTAATGCCAATACGTGGTGCATGGATAGAATATGAAACAGATGCAAATGATGTATTTTATGTAAGAGTAGATAGAACAAGAAAACTACCTGTAACATCATTGTTAAGAGCAATAGGATTAGTAACTGACCAACAAATAATAGACTTATTCGGAGAAGAAGACAAAATATTAGCAACAATACAAAAAGATCCAATAAAAACACAAGATGAAGCACTTATAGAAATTTATAAAAAATTAAGACCAGGAGAACTACCATCAGTAGAAGCAGCACGTGGATTATTTAATGGATTATTTTTTGACAATAGAAGGTATGACCTTGCAAAAGTTGGTAGATATAAATTTAACAAAAAATTAGGACTTGCAGGTAGAATAACAAATCAAATAGCATTTGAAGATATAATACATCCAGAAACTGGAGAAGTTTTAGTTGAAAAAGATGAAGTTATAACAAAAGAAATAGCAACAGAAATTCAAAATTCTGGAATTAATATAGTAGATGTAAAAATAGAAGATAAAAAAGTAAGAGTAATAGGAAATGGAACTGTAGATATCCATAATTTTGTAGAAACAGAGTTAAATATAAAAGAATTAGTAAATTACGAAGTGTTAAAAAACATATTAGATAATACAGATAAAAAAGATTTAGACAAAGTATTAGATGAAAGAATGGACGAACTAGTTCCAAAACACATAGTAACAGAAGATATTATAGCATCTGTTAACTACATATTAAACTTACAACACGGATTAGGAAAAGTTGATGATATAGATCACTTAGGAAACAGACGTATAAGATGTGTTGGAGAATTATTACAAAATCAATTTAGAATTGGTTTAACAAGACTTGAAAGAGTTGTTCGTGAAAGAATGACAATACAAGACTTAGATGTAGTAACACCACAAACTTTAATAAACACAAAACCTATAACATCATCAATTAGAGAATTCTTTGGAAGTTCTCAATTATCACAATTCATGGATCAAACAAACCCATTATCAGAATTAACACATAAAAGAAGAGTATCTGCATTAGGACCTGGTGGACTTTCTAGAGAAAGAGCTGGTTTCGAAGTTAGAGATGTTCATTACACTCACTACGGAAGACTATGCCCAATAGAATCTCCAGAAGGACCAAACATAGGACTTATATCAGCATTATCTTCATTCGCAATAATAAATGAATATGGATTTGTTGAAACACCTTATAGAGTAGTAGATCCAAAAACTCATAAAGTAACAGATAAAGTTATATATATGAGTGCAGACGAAGAAGAAGGAGCAAGAATTGCTCAAGCATCTGAACCATTAGATAAAAATGGAAAATTTGTTAATACAAAAATAAAAGTAAGACACTTAGATGATATAGAAGAAGTAACAGAAGACCAAGTTGACTATGTAGATGTTTCACCAAAACAATTAGTTTCAGTTGGTGCAGCAATGATACCATTCTTAGAGCATGATGATGCTCACCGTGCATTAATGGGTGCAAACATGCAACGTCAAGCAGTTCCACTATTAATAACAGATTCACCAATAGTAGGAACAGGTATAGAATATAGAGCTGCAAAAGACTCTGGAATAATGCAAATAGCAAATTCTGATGGAGTAATACAAAAAGTTACAGGAGACGAAATTATATTAAAGACAAACAAAGGTGAATTAGAAAAATACCATTTACGTAAATTTAAAAGAACAAATGGTGGTACATGTATAAATCAAAGACCAATAGTAGTAAAAGGTGAAAAAGTTAAAGCAGGAGATGTTATAGCAGATGGACCTTCTACAGATAAAGGTGAAATGGCATTAGGTAAAAATGTATTAATTGCATTTGCTACTTGGGAAGGTTATAACTATGAAGACGCTGTATTAATAAGCGAAAGATTAGTTAAAGAAGATGTTTATACATCAATTCACATAGAAGAATATGATTGCGAATGTAGAGATACAAAATTAGGTCCAGAAGAAATAACAAGAGATATACCAAATGTTGGTGAAGATAGCTTAAAAGACCTAGATGAAAACGGAATAATAAGAATAGGAGCAGAAGTAAAACCAGGTGACATATTAGTTGGAAAAGTTACTCCAAAAGGAGAAACAGAACTAACAGCAGAAGAAAGATTACTTCGTGCAATATTTGGAGAAAAAGCAAGAGAAGTAAGAGATACATCTTTAAAAGTACCACATGGTGAAGAAGGAACAATAGTAGATATAAAAATATTTACAAGAGAAAACTCAGACGAATTAGCACCAGGTGTAAATCAAGTAATTAGATGTTATATAGCACAAAAAAGAAAAATATCAGTTGGAGATAAAATGGCTGGACGTCACGGAAATAAAGGTGTTGTATCAAGAATATTACCAGTTGAAGATATGCCATTTTTACCAGATGGTACACCAGTAGATATAGTATTAAACCCATTAGGTGTTCCATCACGTATGAATTTAGGACAGGTGCTAGAAGTTCACTTAGGAGCAGCAGCAAAAGAATTAGGCTGGAAAGTTGCAACACCAGTATTTGATGGTGCAACAGAAGATGAAATAACAGAATTACTAGAACAAGCAGGAAGAACACCAGACGGAAAAACAGAATTATATGATGGAAGAACTGGAGAAAAATTTGATAAACCAGTAACAGTTGGAGTAATGTACATGTTAAAACTACATCACTTAGTAGATGATAAAATACATGCACGTTCAACAGGACCATACTCATTAGTAACACAACAACCACTAGGAGGAAAAGCACAATTTGGTGGACAACGTTTTGGAGAAATGGAAGTTTGGGCACTAGAAGCATATGGTGCAGCTCATACACTACAAGAAATTTTAACAGTAAAATCAGATGATGTAGTAGGAAGAGTAAAAACATATGAAGCAATAGTAAAAGGTGAAAATGTTCCAGAACCAGGAGTTCCAGAAAGCTTTAAAGTATTAATTAAAGAATTACAAAGCTTGGGATTAGATGTTAGATTATATTCTGAAGACAATAAAGAATTAGAATTAAAAGAAAACATAGATGAAGGAATAGACATAAACCTAGAAAGAGAAAGACAAAAAGCTGTGTTATTAGATGAAGAATTAGAAAATAATTATGTTGAAGAAGAGTCAGAAGAAGAAATTGAAGAAGACGGAGAAGAGTTATTTTCACCAATATTAATAGAAGAAGATGAAATGATGTTAGATGACACAGACTTAGGAGAAGATAACTTATTAGAAGACAATGATATTTTAGATGATGATGACGAATAATGCAATGTTATATAAAAAGCTATTTGAATTGTAGATTCTCTACAATTCAAATAGAAAAATAATAGGTAAAAAAGTTAAATTTTACCAAATAAATACAATTTCATAGCCTTCATAATAAAATAAGATGTAACAATAAAATATGCACAGCGGTGTAAACAAATTATTTATATTATGAAAAATAATAATAAAAATAAAGAAGGAGGCTACTTACTAAGTGGAAGAATTAGAGATTTTTGACAAATTAAAAATAGGATTAGCATCAGATGAAAAAATAAGAGAATGGTCAAAAGGGGAAGTTAAAAAACCAGAAACAATAAATTATAGAACATTAAAACCAGAAAAAGATGGTTTATTCTGTGAAAGAATATTTGGACCAACAAAAGACTGGGAATGTCATTGTGGAAAATATAAAAGAGTTAGATATAAAGGAATAGTCTGCGACAGATGCGGTGTCGAAGTAACAAAAGCAAAAGTAAGACGTGAAAGAATGGGACACATAGAATTAGCAGCACCAGTTGCACATATTTGGTATTTCAAAGGAATACCAAGTAGAGTAGCATTAATGCTAGATATTTCACCAAGAAGCTTAGAAAAAGTTATCTATTTTGCATCATATATTGTTGTAGACAAAGGAACATCAGGACTAATTAAAAACCAAGTTTTAACAGAAAAAGAATATCATGAAGCAGAAGAAAAATACGGAAAAGGCTCTTTTAAAGCAGAAATGGGAGCAGAAGCAATTAGAAAATTATTAGCAGAAATAGATGTAGAAAAATTAGCTGAAAAACTAAAAAAAGAATTAGAAAAAGCAAGTGAACAAAAAAAGGCAAAACTTATAAAAAGACTTGATACAGTTGAGTCATTTAGATTATCTGGAAACAAACCAGAATGGATGATAATGAATGTTATACCAGTAATTCCACCAGAATTAAGACCAATGGTACAATTAGATGGAGGAAGATTTGCTACATCTGACTTAAACGACTTATATAGAAGAGTTATAAACAGAAATAACAGATTAAAAAGACTATTAGAATTAGGAGCACCAGAAATAATTGTAAGAAACGAAAAAAGAATGTTACAAGAATCTGTAGATGCCCTAATAGATAACGGAAGACGTGGAAGACCAGTAACAGGAGCTGGAAATAGAGCATTAAAATCATTATCAGACTTATTAAAAGGAAAACAAGGAAGATTCCGTCAAAACTTATTAGGAAAAAGGGTTGACTACTCAGGACGTTCAGTTATAGTAGTTGGACCAGAACTAAAAATATACCAATGCGGTTTACCAAAAGAAATGGCAGTAGAATTATTTAAACCATTTGTAATGAAAGAACTAGTTGGAAGAGGATTAGCACATAATATAAAAAATGCAAAAAGAATGGTAGAAAGATTAAGACCAGAAGTATGGGATATATTAGAAGAAGTTATAAAAGACCATCCTGTAATGTTAAACCGTGCACCAACTCTACACAGATTAGGAATTCAAGCATTCGAACCTGTATTAGTAGAAGGTAGAGCAATAAAACTACATCCATTAGTTTGTACAGCATTCAATGCTGACTTTGATGGTGACCAAATGGCAGTACACGTTCCATTATCACCAGAAGCACAAGCAGAAGCAAGATATTTAATGTTATCTGTAAATAACCTATTAAAACCACAAGATGGTAAACCAGTTACAGTACCAACACAAGATATGATATTAGGAAGTTATTATTTAACAATGGTAGTAGATGGTGAAATAGGAGAAGGAACATACTTTAAAGATGTAGACGAAGCGCTTATGGCATATGCAAATGGAGATGTAGGTTTACACGCAAAAGTATTTATAAGAATGTTTAAAGAAATTGATGGAGAATTAAAACATAAAAAAGTAGAAACAACAGTAGGAAGAGTTATATATAATCAAGAAATACCACAAGATTTAGGATTTGTAGACAGAACAGACCCAGAAAAAGCATTTGAATTAGAAATAAACTTTCCTGTAGTTAAGAAAAACTTAGGAACAATAGTTGCAAAATGTATAAATGTACATGGATTATCAAGAACAGCAGAATTATTAGACTATATAAAAGCAACAGGTTTTAAATATTCAACAAAAGGTGCAATTACAGTTAGCACAAAAGACATTATAATACCACCAGCTAAAAAAGAAATATTAGACAAAGCAGAGCAAGAAGTTGAAACAATAGCAAAACAATATAGAAGAGGTCTTATAACAGAAGAAGAAAGATACAATTCTGTTATAAAAGTATGGGAAAAAGCAACAGCAGATGTTTCAGATGCAATGCAAGATAACTTTGATGAATTAAACCCAATATACATGATGGTACAATCAGGAGCACGTGGTAACATGAACCAATTAAGACAAGTAGCAGGTATGCGTGGACTTATGGCAAACACATCAGGTAAAGCAGTAGAAATTCCAATTCGTTCATCATTTAGAGAAGGATTAGACCCACTAGAATACTTCGTATCTAGCCACGGTGGAAGAAAAGGTCTAGCAGATACAGCTTTAAGAACAGCAGACTCTGGATACTTAACAAGAAGATTAGTTGATGTTTCACAAGATATAATAGTAAGAGAACATGATTGCGGAACACATGAAGGATTAACAGTAGAAGACATAAAAGATGGAAATCAAATAATTGAAAAATTAGAAGAAAGACTAGAAGGAAGATATGCACTAGAAGACATAATAGATCCAAAAACCAAAGAAGTAATAGTAGATACAAACACAATGATTACAGACAAAATTGCAAAACGTATAGTAGATGCAGGTTATACAAAAGTAAAAGTACGTTCTGCATTAGGCTGTAGAGCATCACATGGAGTATGTGCTAAATGCTATGGTATGGGACTTGCAACAAGGGAAGAAGTAAACATAGGAGAAGCAGTAGGAATAATAGCTGCACAATCAATAGGTGAACCAGGAACACAGTTAACCATGAGAACATTCCACCAAGGTGGTGTAGCAGGAGGAGATATTACACAAGGTCTTCCTAGAGTTGAAGAGCTATTTGAAGCAAGAAAACCAAAGGGACTTGCAATAATTACAGAAATTGCAGGAAAAGTAAAAATAAAAGAAGAAAAGAAAAAGAAAGAAGTAGTAGTAACATCAAAAGACGATTCAAAAACATATGTAATACCATTTGGTTCAAAATTACGTGTTAAAGACGGAGACGAAATAGAAGCAGGAGAAGCTATAACAGAAGGTTCAATAAATCCAAATGAAATACTTGCAATAAAAGGACCAGAAGGAGTATATGACTACTTAATTCAAGAAGTTCAAAAAGTTTATAGAAACCAAGGTGTTGATATAAACGACAAACACATTGAAGTAATAGGTAGACAAATGCTTAAGAAAGTAAGAGTAGAAGACAATGGAGATACAGATATGTTTGCAGGTTCATTAGTAGACATGTATGAATTTGAAGACAAAAACAACGAAATAATAGCACAAGGAAAACGTCCCGCAGAAGGAAAACGTGTATTACTAGGAATAACAAAAGCATCACTTGCAACAGAAAGCTTCTTATCAGCAGCATCATTCCAAGAAACAACAAGAGTATTAACAGAAGCAGCAATAAAAGGAAAAGTAGATCCATTAATAGGATTAAAAGAAAACGTAATTATAGGAAAATTAATACCAGCAGGAACTGGAATGAGTATATACAAAAATATAAAAATAAATACAGAACAAGAAGATAATCAAGAAGATTCAGAAGAACAAGAAACACCAGAAACTGTAGGGTAAAGTAAAAAATCGTATAACATAAGTTATACGATTTTTTTACATAATAGGAAAGTTCTACTTTCCTATTATAGAAAAAAATAACATTTACATTTTAATTATTCTAAATTTCTTTTTAATGCAATACAAATATCTTCATTTTTTCCAATAATATAAAGTGTATTTTTTATTTCTAAAAAATATGCATTCTCATCTGAATATAAAATATCATCAACAATTATACCATTATTATTGTCAGGTTGTTTTAATCTATCTTTTTCCAAATTAACATCAACTATTTTTATAGAAATTACTTTATCAGAAACCAATTTTCGTATATAGTTAATTCTATTAGCACGTTCTCTAAAAAAATATCTATTAGAAAAATTCTTTATTAAATTAAAAACAATAATTACAAGTGCAGACAATGCAAAAGAAATAAATACAATAGTTTCTTGGTCCATAATTACTCCTTTAATTAATACATAAATTTATATATAATATTATAACATATAAATAAATAAAAATTAAATTTTATATGTTATAAATAAAAAGTATTTATAAAAAATATAATTATAACTTCAAACAATTACTAGTATTATTTCATAAAAAATATTGTCAAAAATAAATATTAAAGATATAATAATATAAAATTAAAGAAAGAGAAAATACTACAAAGACATGTCAAAAAAATTTAGACCAACCAAAAATGTTTATAAAATTCCTGAAAAGACATGCCCAATAATTGTAGAGGCGATTTTAATCGCCCGTTCTACGAAGGCTAGCTAATATAAATTTAATAGAATTTTATAAAAGAGATGCAAAGTGGCTTAAAAAAGGCGATAGTAAAAAATAGAAAAGGAGAAAACAGAAGATGAAAAAAGGTAAAAATGTTGATTTAGTAACACACACACACACACACACACACACACGAATAGGAATGTAAAGGGAATAACACTAATAGCACTAATAATAACAGTGATATTGTTATTAATCTTAGCAGGAGTAGCAATAAACTTTGCATTGCGGAGAAAATGGAATATTAAAAGGTGCAGAATACGCAGTAGATAAGTACCAAAATTCTGCAGATAAAGAACAATCAGAATTAGATGAATTTTTATCATATTTAAATAGTACAGGGTTACCAGAAAATACACCTGAAACAGATGCAGGAACAATAGTAAAAACACCAAATAATTGGGGAGTAATAACACCAAATTATACTTCAACAGAAAATGGTGAAATAGTAAAAAAATCAACAAAAATAGCCAGTGTATATGCTGTAAGTGATGGAGAAGGACAAACAATACCAGTACCAGTAGGATTTTACTATGTAGGAGGAACATTAAATACAGGAGTAGTAATATCAGATAAAGAACAAGACTCATATAAGAAAAATGGAAGAGATATGACAAGTCATGAAGATGCAGAAAAACTAATAGGAAACCAATTTGTATGGATACCATGTACAAGACAAGATTATGTAAAAAAAGATTGGGGACAAGATAATGCAAAATGGAATATGACAACAAATCCATCAGAATATAAGCAAATAGAAAAATATGGAGGCTTCTATATAGGAAGATATGAAGCAGGAGTATCTACTTATAATGTAAATACAAAGAAATGGGAAGACAGTGTAACATTTACAGGTGAAAAGTCTTTATATAATGTAGTAGCAATACAAACAAGCATAGTAAGTGGTTGGGCAGGGCAAAACTATGACTTTATAGCAAGAGAAGAAGGAACACCAGTAACAAGTGGAGAAAATAAAGCAAGTGGAAAAGTAGTAGTAAAAGCAAATAGTATACCATATTATCATGCAGATTATTATACAGCAGTAGAGATGAGTGGAAGATTATATACAGGAAAAAACACAACAGTACAAAGTATGTTAGTAACAGGAACACAATGGGATGCAATGATGAAATTTATAGCAGAAGGAGATAAAAGTAAAGTAACATCAACAGAATGGGGAAATTATGATGATACAAGCTTAACAAATTTACGAGGATTTTACACAAATGTAAACTCATCAACTTTAGCAACAGATGGATTTAAAAGTGTGGAAGATGTATTAACATCAACAAATGCTGGAACAAGTTCACAGGTATTATTAACAACCGGAGCAACAGAACAAGCAAAAATGAAAAATCTATATGATGTAGCAGGAAATTTATGGGAATGGACACAAGAATCAGCATATGTAGATAATTTAGATTACAATAATAATGCAATGTTAAACACAAATATGCTTCGTGGTGGTAGTTTCCGCAATGTAAATGGCTCACGCCCTGCATCATTCCGTAATTACGATTACGCACTTGATGCTTACACTCCCTTCGGTTTTCGTCTTGCACTTTATATGGAGTAGATTTTTCTACTCTTTTTGTTTATTTTTCGGTTTTAAATGAGTTGCTAATGTTAAAAAAAGATAGATAATTTTATTATTGACAGTATTGTAATTTGCAGTATTAACTGTTATAATGCTAAAAAATAAAGAAAAAGAGGTCTAATATTGAGTAATATAAAGAGCATAAATGGATTGATGAAATACTTAAGAGAAAAACATAATATTCAAATACAAGGTAGTTATCATAAGAAACAATTAAAAAATATCGGCTATTATCATGGATATAAAGGATATAGATACATAAAAAAACCACAAAATAGGATTAATTTTAATACTTTTAATGAATTAATGGCCATTATAGATTTTGATAATAGAATAAAAGCATTATTATATCCACAAGTAATGTTTATAGAGACAGCTTTAAAAAGTTATGCATTAGAAATTATAATTCAAAATGCTAAAACGGAAAATTTCAGTGAAATATATAGTAATTTAATGACTGATTATAAAAGTTTTTCTAATCAAAGTGATAATTATAAAAATGCTTATAAAAAACGACTAGATACATATAATCGTATTCAAAATGTTATTGCAAATTCTTATGCTTCAGATAATAATATAGTATCACATTATTTGAAAAATGATGAGAGTATTCCAATATGGGCTATTTTTGAGATAATTACATTAGGTGAATTTGGAAATTTAATTTCAACATTTGATTTAAAAACTAGAAAAAGTATTTCAAAAGATGTTGGACTTAATATTGCATTTGATTCTAGTGGAAAATTAATAGAGAATATAATTTTTTTAATTAAGGATTTAAGAAACGCAATAGCACATAATAATGTTATATTTGATACAAGATTTAGAAATAGAAGAGTTAGTCAAACACTATTAAAAGTATTATCGTATGATACTAGTATTCAGGAAATTAATTTTAATAGTATTACTGACTATGTTATTTTAGTAATTTATATTTTAAAAAAATTGAATAAGACTAATATAGAATTAAGAAGAATATTATCAGAATTTATGAGGATTGTTGATATACTTAAACAAAATATTCCTCAGTCAACATTTAATCAAATTATATTAACAAATGATTTAGCTAAAATAAAAAAATTACAAATATTTATAAAAAAATAATAGAATAATAAAAAAGGCACTTGCATATAATATTAATATATTATATAATATAATTAAGGATAGCGGCAGAAGTCTTTGGACGATGCCTAAGAGAAGTAGATTAAAATCTACTTCTCTTTCTTATATAATAGGAAAGTAGAACTTTCCTATTATATAAGAAATAACATTGCACAGAAAATTTACTTTGTAAATTTTCGCGTCAACAAATCTTTACGCTTCTTTGAGACCTTGAAT
>CANRGE010000042.1 GCA_947630065.1 uncultured Clostridia bacterium | reverse complement strand
CTCAATTATATATGATTTGAATCACTTATTCAATTTTTATAACTTTGTTTCACATCAATTGTAATACAACATTTTATTAAAAACCGCTAAATATCTTATAATTTTTATTGTTATTAAAAAAATTTATTTTTTTAATAGAATAATAAAAGAAGAACTTATTTAAAAAATCCTTCTTTAATTTTTTATTCTACCTCTATTGCTTTTTTTACCGCTTGTTTTTCTTCTTCTGATAATGTATATATAGATTCACCTTTTTGTATTGGTTTGGCATATATATTAGACATTTCTCTTGAATAAATTCCGTTTAATACAATTCCTGTATTTTCTTCATCTAGTAATGCTAAGGCAAAACTTAAATTGCTTCCAGTATCTTTAAAAGCATTATATCTTATTATTCCTATTTTTTGTATACATTTCGCAATTGAATTGTCTACTTCTTTACAATGTTTCTTTATTTCATTATTTTCTTGTTGTACTTTATTTATTTCTTTCATATAGTTTTCAATGCTTTCTTGTATATTCGTTCCATTTCCTATTTTATTTAAAAATTTTTTATAGTTATTTTTGGTTTTTATTGATGTTATTAAAGTTATTATATATAGTATTAATAATAATATACATATTCCTAATAAAATAATTGGAAAATACTCATTTTTTGAGAACTCTATTATTGATTCCATTTTTCCTCCTTATTAATTATTTTTAATTAATTCTAACATTCTTTCTAAATCATCGTTTGATGTATATTCAATTACAATTTTTCCTTTTTTCTTACCTGCATCCAATTTAACTTTAGTACCAAAAAATCCTTGAAATGTATCTTCTATATCTCTATAAATAGCTTCATATTTATCATCTTTCTTTTTTAGTTTTTTCTTTACTTGTACTCTTTTTTCAGCTTCGTGAACACTACTTCCTTTTTCTAAAATTCGCAATGCCATACTATATTGCTTATCTCCATCTTCTATTGCTAAAAGTGCCCTACAGTGTCCTTCTGTAAGTTTACCCTGTTTTACTAATTCTAAAACTCTATTGTCTAAATTTAAAATTCTTACAGTATTAGCAATACTGCTTCTACTTTTCCCTAATATTTCAGAAACTTCTTGTTGTGTTAACTCGTAATCTGTCATTAATTGTTTTATTCCTGATGCTTTTTCAAAAGCATTTAAATCTTCTCTTTGTATATTTTCTATTAATGCAATTTCTTTATTTTTTCTTTCATCTATTTCTCTAACAATTGATGGTATTTGTGTTAAACCTGCTTTTTTAGCAGCTCTCCAACGTCTTTCGCCTGCAACAATTTCATAATAGTTATCTTTTTTAACTACTATTATTGGTTGTATAACTCCATATCTTTTTATTGATTCTGCTAATTCATCTAGTGCTTCTTCATCAAAATTAGTCCTTGGTTGATTTTTATTTGGTTCAACTTCTATTAATTTTAAATTTTGTATTTTTTCATTCTCTTTTATTTCTTCACTTTGAATATCTACATTACTTGAAAATAATGCATCTAATCCTTTTCCTAATCCTGTTTTTTTAGCCATTTTTACCTCCTATTTCATGTGTTTTGCTTTTGTGACAATATCATTATTCTTTAAAAATTCTTTAACAAATTTATCATAGCTTTTTGCACCTTTAGATCTACTATCGTATTCTGTTATAGGCATTCCATAGCTTGGAGCTTCACTTAATCTAACATTTCTAGGTATAACTGTTTTATATACTTTTTCTCCAAAGTAATTCTTAACCTCTTTTACAACCTGATTAGCTAGATTTGTTCTTGCATCATACATAGTTAGTAAAGCACCTTCTATTTCTAATGCGCTATTCAAGTGTTTTTTTACTAGATTTATAGTATTTATTAATTGTCCTAATCCTTCAAGTGCATAGTATTCACATTGTATTGGTATTAAAACAGTATCTGACGCAGTAAAAGCATTTAATGTTATTAATCCTAATGATGGTGGACAATCTATAATAATATAATCAAATTTTTCTTTTACTTCTTCTAGTTTTTCTTTTAATTTTTGTTCTCTTGAAATCATTGGAACAAGCTCTACTTCAGCTCCAGCTAAATTAATATTAGATGGACATACTTTTAGGTTTTTAATTTTACTATCGTAAATTGCTTCATCTATTTGTATATCATCTACCAATAATTCATATACAGATTTTTCTGTATTTTTCTCAACTCCAACTCCACTTGTTGCATTTCCTTGTGGATCAGCATCTATTAATAAAACTTTTTTTCCTTTTTTTCCAAGCATAGCACTCAAAGTTATTGCTGTTGTAGTCTTTCCGACTCCTCCCTTTTGGTTTGCTACAGATATTATCTTTCCCACAAATATTCCTCCATCCTATTATAGAATTGACATATTAATAATATAAAAATATTACTAATATGTCAATGAATTTTATAAAAATATTTATTAAAAATTTTATTAATTTTTTGTTCTAATTGTTATCTATTTTATAGGTTTTTTCGCTGGTATTCCAGCTTTTCTCGGATAAATGTTAGGCGTCTTTTTTACTTTTTCTATTATTATTATATTTCTTTGTATATCTGTTTTTGGTAATTTTATTTCTTCTATTTTTATAATTTTTCCTCCTAATTTTTCTATTGCATTTTTTGCCATTTCAACTTCTTCTTTAATATTATTACCTTTCATACAAATACATCTACCTCCTACTTTAACTAAAGGTAGCAAATATTCTACTAATGTTGATAAATTAGCTACAGCTCTTGATGTAGCTATATCATATTTTTCTCTGTTTTGTTCGTTAATTCCAAAATCTTCTACTCTTTCATGTGTAGTTGTTATGTTCTTTAAATCATTCTCTTTTATAACTTCATTTAAAAAGTTAATTCTTTTATTTAAAGAATCTAATAATGTAACCTTTATATTTTCATTTATTATTTTTAATGGAATTCCTGGAAATCCCGCACCTGTACCTACATCTACTATTAAATCATTATCATTTATATATTTATTAATAGTTAAGCAGTCTATAAAATGTTTACTTATAATTTCATTCGGTTCAATTATAGCTGTTAAATTTATATTTTCATTCCATTCTAATAACATATTCATATATTTATAAAATTTAATTATATCTTCATTTTCAAGTTTTATATTTATAAGATTGGCTTGTTCTTGTATTTTTTTAGCAAATTCTTCTTTTTCCATATTAACTTTCCTTCCTATTCCTTTTCTGTTGTTCTAAATAAATTAATAAAACTGATATATCTGCTGGTGATACTCCAGATATTCTAGACGCTTGTCCTACTGAAATTGGTTTAAATTTATCTAATTTTTGTCTTGCTTCTAAGCTTAATCCATTTATTTTTGAATACTCTATTTTATCAGATAACGCTTTATTTTCTAATTTTTTATATTTTTCAACTTGTTCTTCTTGTAATTTTATATAACCTTCATATTTTATTTGAATTTCCACTTCATTTTTTTCTAATTTTGTTAGTGTTGGTCTTTCTTCATCTATTACATTTAAGGATTCATATGATAATTCTGTACGTTTTAATAAATCAGCAAGCTTTACTCCTACACTTATTTGAGAAGATTTATTGTTAATTAAAAATTCATTAACTTCTTTTGTTGGTTTTATTGTCTTTTTCTTCAATCTCTCAATTTCTTTTATTATATTTTCTCTTTTTTGTTTAAATCTTTCATATCTTTCTTCTGAAATCAAACCCACATCATATCCTATTTCTGTAAGTCTTAAATCAGCATTATCTTGTCTTAATAATAATCTATATTCAGCCCTTGATGTCATCATTCTATATGGTTCATTAGTACTTTTGGTTACTATATCATCAATTAATACCCCAATATATGCTTCATCTCTTCTTAAAACTATAGGCTCTTTATTGTCTATTTTTCTGGCAGCATTAATTCCAGCAATTATTCCTTGTGCTGCTGCCTCTTCATATCCTGAAGTACCATTTATTTGTCCTGCAAAAAACATACCTTCTATTTTCTTTGATTCTAATGATATTTTTAATTGTGATGGCTCTATACAATCATATTCTATTGCATACGCTGGACGCGTAAATTCAGCATGTTCTAAACCAGGTATTGTCCTATACATAGCAATTTGTACATCTTCAGGTAAAGATGAACTCATTCCTTGTATATACATTTCTTCTGTTTTTTCTCCTATTGGTTCAACAAATATTTGGTGTCTTTCTTTATCTGCAAATCTCACAACTTTGTCCTCTATTGATGGACAATATCTTGGTCCTGTTCCTTCTATTTTGCCAGCATATAAAGGAGATCTATGTAAATTATCTCGTATAATTTTATGAGTATTTTCATTAGTGTATGTTAAGTAGCATGGTTCTTGCTTTTTATTTACGACATCATCTTCAAATGAAAACATTTCTATATCTTCATCCCCATTTTGTATTTCCATTTTAGAAAAATCTATTGTATTTCTATTTATTCTTGCTGGGGTTCCCGTTTTAAATCGTAATAGTTGTATTCCATTATTTTTTAAGCAATCAGACAATTTATTGGCAGGAAATACTCCATCAGGGCCACTTTCAAAAGAAACCTCACCTATGTATATTTTTCCTTTTAAATATGTACCAGTAGCTAAAATAACACTTTTCACTTTATATTTAGCTCCTATATTTGTTTCTACGCTCTCAACCTTTCCATTTTTAACTTCTATATTAATTATTTCTGCTTGTTTTACATATAAGTTCTCTTGATTTTCCAATGTGTGTTTCATTTCTGCTTGATACATTTTTCTATCAGCTTGAGCTCTTAATGAATATACAGCTGGTCCTTTAGATTTGTTTAACATTTTAATCTGTAAAAATGTTTTATCTATATTTTTTCCCATTTCTCCTCCTAAAGCATCTATCTCTCTTACAAGATGTCCTTTAGAAGAACCGCCTATATGTGGATTACAAGGCATATTTGCAATACATTCTAAGCTTATAGAAAATATTAATGTTTTTTTGCCTAATCTTGCACAGGCAAGTGCTGCTTCACATCCCGCATGTCCTGCTCCTATTACTGCTACATCAAATTCTCCTGCATAATAACTCATTTTTTTCATTTCCTTTCTGTTAAACATGAAACAAGAAATATTGTTTTATGTTTATTGTGACAACTTTTATTTTAAATCTTAGTATTTTTAAAGTGTTTTTATTTACGTTTGTCATTTTGTAGTGTTTTTGTTTGTTTTTTTATTACTTTGTTTTTATTATAATTTTACATTTTAAAGGTTAAATTTTTTATATAATAGGAAAGTTCTACTTTCCTATTATATAAAAAACTAACATTGCACAGAAAATTTACTTTGTAAATTTTCGCGTCAACAAATCTTTACGCTTCTTTGAGACCTTGAATTTAGATAGCAAACTTTGAGATGTAGAGAAAAGGTCTCGCGAAGCGAGATTTGTTCTATATAAAATTATACTAAAAAATATTTTTATAGCTTTAAAATCAATTCTCGTGCTATTTTCCTAAACAAAATTTAGAAAATATTTCTTTTATTATATCTTCTGTAACAGACTCTCCTGTTATTTTTCCCAATTCCTCTAATATTCCTTTTACATTTATAGTAATTACATCTGCTGGAAAATTATTTTCTATAGATTTTATAGCTTCGTTTGTCTGTTCTATACTTTTTATAATTATTTCTTTATGTCTCATATTAGTAATAATTTCGGAGTTATTTATATTTATTTCTGATAAATTGAACATATCAATTATTTTTTTATATATTTTTTCTATTCCTATATCTTCTTTTATAGAAATTTTTATAATATCTGCATTTGGCATTTCTTTTCTTATTATTTGTTCAATTTCTCCTTTATCACATAAGTCTATTTTATTTAATAATATTATGTTTTTTCTATTTTTTATTAATTGCAATGTTTTTACATCTTCGTTGTCTACCTTTTTGCTTATATCAAATATTGCAATAATTAAATCTGCTTCCTGTGCTATTTTTTTAGATTTTTCTATACCTATTTTTTCTACTTCATTAGTAGCTTCTCTTATTCCTGCTGTATCAATTATTTTTAAAGGTATCCCCTCTAAATTTATGCTCTCTTCTATTGTATCTCTTGTAGTTCCTTCAATATCTGTTACAATAGCTCTTTCTTGTTTTAATATTCTGTTCATTAATGATGATTTTCCAGCATTAGGCTTTCCTATTAAAGCTATATTTATTCCTTCTTTTATTATTCTTCCTGTATCAAAACTTTTACTTAGTAATATTAATTGTTCTTTCACATTTTTTAGTGTTTCTAAAGTTTGATTTGTGTTTAATTCTTCTATATCATATTCTGGATAATCTATTGAAACTTCCATATTGACCATTAAATCCATTAATTGTCCGCGTATTTTTTTTATTTTAGTAGATAAATATCCTTCTAATTGCTTAATTGAATTTTGAGCTTCTTTTTCTGTTTTTGAATTTATTAATTCTATTACAGATTCTGCCTGAGCTAAATCCATACGGCCGTTTAAAAAAGCCTTTTTTGTAAATTCTCCAGGTTCTGCAAGAATCGCACCATTTTTCAAACATAATTCCAAAATTTTTCTTAATATATATGTACCACCATGTGAATTTATTTCACACATATTTTCAGTTGTATAGCTATGTGGCGCTTTGAAATATGAAACAAGTACTTCATCTACTATTTGAGTTCCATCATATATATATCCATATTGCATAGTATATCCCTTTATTATTTTATTATTTTTAGGCTTAAAAATTTTATTTAAAATATCAAAGCAGTTGTCGCCACTCATTCTAACTATTCCTATTCCCCCTACTCCAGTTACTGTTGATATTGCTGCTATAGTTTCCATTTTTCCTCCTTTAAAAAAGAAGTCAAAATACAGATAAAATCAATTTATAAATTTGATTTAAAATCCGAACTTTGACTTCCGATTTTTATTTTAATGAAATTACAACTTTTCTAAAAGGTTCTTCACCTATACTTGTTGTTTGAACTTTTGGATTGTTTTGTAGTTTTGTATGGATTATTTTTCTTTCGTATGCTGTCATTGGTTCTAAAACAATTTTCTTCTTTGTTCTTACAACTGTATGAGCTAGTTTTTCAGCTAATTCCTCTAAAGATTTTTCTCTTTTTTCTCTATATCCACATATATTTAAAATAACTCTAACTTTTTCGTCATTTCCTTTACTAGCTATTGCAGTTAAAAGATTTTGTAAATTATTTAAAACTTCTCCTCTATATCCTATTAAATAATTTAAGTCATCACCTTCAAAATCTACTATAACATAATATTCATCACTAGATATATTATATTTTATATCGTTAGGAAGTTTGTTAGTAAATTTTGTTAAAAACTCATCTAGGTTTTCTTTGGCTTTTTTATAATTTTCTTCTTTTAATGCCTTTTTAGTTTTTTCTATGTTTTCTGTATTTTTCTCTTCTTTTAGTTCTATTTCAACTTTTACAATTCTTGGTGCTAATATGCTAAAGAAACTTCTTTTATCTTCATTTTCTAAAACTTTTATATTAACTTTATCTTTCGTAGTTTTTAATTCTTTTAATCCTTTTTCAATAGCTTCATTTGTTGTTTTTCCTTCAAATATATGCACCATTTTAATTTTCCTCCTCTTCTTTTTGAACTCTATTTAAAATAAGTCTTTCTACTATCATCAATAAATTACTTATAAGCCAATATAAAGCCAATCCCAATGGTGCAATTGTAGCTATTGAAACAGACATTATTGGCATTAAGTACATCATACTTTTATTTGCTTGTGCAACAGCTTCTAATTCATTTGAATTTCCTGTATCCGCATTTTGATTGTTTGTTGTTTGCATACTTGTTGTTATTTTCATAGATACAAATGATGTTAATACATATAATGCAGGAATTATATATACTCTCCAATCCTGTAGATTTTGAGATGGTACACTACTTAAATCCAATCCTAAAAAATTCATATCTACATATACATTTTCGTCAGAAGTTCCTTTTAAATTAATAATTGACATTTCTGGATATGCATTATTAATATTTCCTTCTTGTTTTATTTCATTTGTATATTGTTCTATTATTACTGGATCTACTTTCCTCATATATGTTAATGGACTTTTTACTAAATAAAAAACTGATAATATTAATATTATTTGTACAATACCACTTAAACATCCACTAAACGGATTCATTTTTTCATTTTTATATAATTCAATTGTTTCTTGATTTAATTTCTGTGGATCGTTTTTATATTTGTCTTGTATGATGCGCATTTTTTCTTGTATCTTTGCTGTTTTTTTCATTGTTTTTTGTTGTTTTATTGAAATTGGTAACATTGCAATTTTTACTATTAATGTAAATAATATAATTGCCATACCATAATTTTTAACAATTTCATATAAAAAATTTAATAAATAACCAAAAATGTTTGCAAAAAAAGCTAACATATATTCTTTCCTCTCTAACTATATATTTTACTTTTTCAAAGGATCATATCCACCTTTTGAAAAAGGATTACATCTTATAATTCTCCCCATTCCTTTTATACAACCTTTTATAACTCCATACTCTTCTATTGCTTGTTTTGTATATTCTGAACATGTAGGATAATATTTACAATCAAATCCAAAATTATGAAAAATTGGTGATATAAATTTCTTATACAACTCTATAAATTTTAAAATTACTTTTTTCATTTATAATATTCCTATTTCACAGAGTACTTTTTGCATGTCCTCTTTTATTATATGATACGATGCATTTTCTACAGGAACTTGCTTTTTCCATAGAAAAACTATATTTATTCCAAAATCTTTTTTTAGATTTTGTTCCATCATTCTGTAGTTTTCTCTTATAAGTCTTTTTATTCTATTTCTATCTACCGCATTTCCAAGTTTCACACTTACGGCTATACCAATTCTATTAACCTTATTATTACTTTTTATAGCAAATGCTTCTATTTGGTTCCCTGTATAATATTTACCTTTATTTAATACCCTTTTAAATTCATAATTCTTCTTTAATGTTTCTGTTCTTATCATTTTCACACTCTTTTTCCTATCGCAAAAAGAGCCACATTACTTGCATGTGGCCCCATATATTAAGCACTTAATTTTTTTCTTCCTTTTGCACGTCTTGCTTTTAATATATTTCTACCTGCTCTAGTTTTCATTCTTTTTAAAAAACCATGTTCTTTTTGTTCTTGTCTTTTTTTTGGTTGAAATGTTCTTTTCATTTTGCACCTCCTAATTCAGTTATTCCGTAAGAAATTTTGCAGTTCCTTACTCTCAAAATAAGTATTGTTATTATACAACATTTATTCTGTATTTGTCAACACATATGTAATATTTTATTAAAAAGGCTTTTTAATAAAAATTTTTAGCTTGTATTTTTGTAATATTTCTTGTTTTTGTTTAACATAAAATAATTATATAAACTTGTTTTTGCCTCTGTTTTTACTTTTTTTGTTACATACAAAATGTTTTTCCACATTTTTTGTTTTTTTTCCACATTTTATATTGACTAATTTTAGTTTTTTTTGATATTATATGTAAGCAATAATAAATAGGATATATTTATATTTTTACAAAAGAAAACTTATTAAAAACACATTTTCAAATAAAGTTATCAACATTTGTGGAAAACTGTGTGGATAAGTTATCTTTTTATTTTTTGTAATATTACATTTTTTAATGAAAAATAATGTGGAAGGAATGAATTAACAATGTCAAATGATTTAAATGATATTCTTGAAAAAGTAAAAGAGCTTTTAAAAAATGAAATGACAAAAATATCATATGATACTTGGTTTAAAAATCTAGAAATAGATTCAAAACAAGGTAATACTTATGTTTTAAGAGCAACATCAACTTTTCAAAAAGAATCAATTGATAATAGATATAGTGAACTTGTAATAAATGCATTTAGAATTGTTACAGATTCTGATTGTAATATTAGAGTTATTATAGAAAATCAAAATGACTTAGAAAAGAACATACCTACACAAACAATAAATACCAATACTACAGAATATTCAAATACATATCTTAATCCAAAATACACTTTTGATAATTTTGTTGTTGGTAATAATAATCGTTTAGCTCATGCTGCTGCATTAGCTGTAGCTGAATCACCAGCGACTTCTTATAATCCATTATTTTTATATGGTGGAGTTGGTCTTGGAAAAACGCATTTAATGCATGCAATAGGAAATGAAGTTTTAGCAAATAACAAAAATTTAAATGTAATATATGTAACATCTGAACAATTTACAAATCAGCTTATAAACGCTATAAAAGATAATACTAACGAAAAATTTAGAAATAAATATAGAAATGTAGATATTCTTTTAATAGATGATATTCAATTTATTGCTGGTAAAGAAACTTGCCAAGAAGAATTCTTCCATACTTTTAATGCTTTAAGAGATAGTGGCAAACAAATAATTTTATCTAGTGATAGACCACCAAAAGAAATAAAACTATTAGAAGATAGATTAAAATCAAGATTTGAATGGGGATTAATTGCAGATATATCTAATCCTGATTACGAAACTCGTTTAGCAATTCTTAGAAAAAAAGCTCAACAAGATAACATTCTTATAGATGATATTATTTTATCTAATATAGCAACAAAAATAGATTCTAATATTAGAGAATTAGAAGGCGTACTTAATAAAATGATAGCAAAAGCATCTTTAACTCATAGTCCATTAACAATGGAAATGGCAGAAAAAGCAATAAATGATATAGTATCTCAAAAAGAAAAAATAGTTTCTGTTGATTATATACAAGATGTTGTTGCAAAATATTTTAATATTAATCCAAAAGATTTAAAAAGTTCAAAACGTTCAAATGATTTAGTTTATCCTAGACAAATTGCAATGTACTTATGTAGAGATTTAGCCCAAATACAATTAGCAAAAATAGGGGAGAGTTTCGGAAAAAGAGATCATACAACAGTAATGCATGCTTGTAAAAAAATTGAAAATGAAATAAAAGAAAATGGAAATACAAAATTGATTGTGGAAAGTGTTAAAAACATTATTCTAAATTCAAATTAATTCATTTTGTAATATTTGTAATATTTTTGTAAAAAAACATGTTTGCAAAACGAAAGTTTTAAAAAAGCAATTCAAATTATTCTTACGGAACAGCTTTATTGGTTATCCACATGTTGTTGTTAAAATGTTGAATATAACTTGTTAATAATCAAGATATTCACAAAAAAAATTATTTGCTGTTAATAAAATCTTTTATTTTTAAACATGTTTATCCACAGAAATTTACTTACGGTAGCAAGGTTTCTATTCACTTTTACACCAATTCCACAACACCTACTACTACTACTACTAAATATATTAAATTAATATAAAGGAGAAATGCTATGAAAATAATTTGTGAAAAGGATACAATCCTAAAAGCTCTTAATTCCGTAATAAAAGCAGTAGCTAGCAAAACTACAATGCCTATATTAGAAGGAATCTTAATTCAAACAAATGATAATGAAGTAAAATTAACAACCTATGATTTAGAAATAGGAATAGAATATGTTATGAATGCAGAAGTACTAGAACAAGGAAATACAGTTGTTAATGCAATAATGTTTAGTGAAATCATAAGAAAATTACCAGATACAGAAATAAAAATAACATTAAACGAAAAAAATCTTCTTGTAATAGAATGTGAGGGATCTTTATATAAATTGGCAACTATGAATCCAGAAGAATTTCCTGAACTACCAAAAATAAACATAGAAAATTCTATACAAATAGAACAAAACATGTTAAAAAGTATGATTAGAAGAACAATATTTGCAGTAAGTATAGAAGAAAACAGACCAATTTTTACAGGATGTTTATTTCAAACAATAGGAAATAAATTAAATGTAGTTGCTATAGATGGTTTTAGATTAGCATGGAATAGTGCTGTTTTAAATAATCAAACACCAGAATTTAGTGCTGTTATACCAGGAAAAACATTAAATGAAGTAAATAAAATAATTTTAGACTCATTTGATACAATAAAAATAGGGGTATCTAAAAATCAAGCTTTATTTGAAATGGATAACTGTAAAATAGTAACTAGATTATTAGATGGAGAATTTTTAAATTATTCAAATGTAATACCAGAAAATTGGGAAACAAGAATTAGAGTTAATAAAAATGCAATTCAAGACTGTTTTGAAAGAGTAAGTTTAATATCTGCATCTACAACAGAAAAAGAAAAGAAATATCCTGTAAAAGTATCTATAGATATTGGAAAAGTAACAATTTCTTGTACAAATCAAACAGGTGATGCAAAAGAAGAAATGTATTTAACAACAGAAGGAAAGAATTTAGAAGCAGGATTTAATCCAAAATATTTCTTAGATGCATTAAAAGTTATAGAAGATGAAGAAATTTATATAGATTTTGGATCAAATATTTCACCATGTGTTATAAGACCAATAGATAATCAAGATTATACTTATATGATATTACCAATAAGATTAAAAGAGTAATCTGGAGAAAAATATGTTTATAAAAAATATAAAAATACAAAACTTTAGAAACTATAAAAAACAAAATATAGATTTAGGTGAACAAATAAATATTTTTTATGGAGATAATGCTCAAGGAAAAACTAATATATTAGAATCTATTTTTGTTACTTCAATAGGAAAATCTTTTAGAGCAAAAAAAGATAAAGAACTTATAAAATTAAAGGAAGAAAAAGCAACTATAGAAGTAGAGTATAAAAAGATTGATAGAGAAGGAAAAATAAAAGTAGAAATAGCAGAAGAAAAAAATATATATTTAAATGACATAAAACAAAAAAAGTTAAGCGATTTTTTAGGAACAATAAATATTGTAATGTTTGGGCCAGATGATATAGAAATTTTAAAAGGCGGTCCTGAACAAAGAAGAAGATTCTTAAATGTTATGATAAGTCAATTAAGACCTAAATATGTATATATTTTAAATATGTATATAAAAGCTTTAAAACAAAGAAATAATTATTTAAGACAAATAAAATTCGAAAACAAACCAAAAGAAATGTTAGAAATTTGGGATGAAAAATTAACAGAATACGCAGAATATATATATAATTATAGAAAAGAATTTATAGAAAAAATAATAGAAAAAATTGAACCAATACATGAAAAAATTACAGAAAAAAAAGAAAAAATAAAAATAGATTATATAAGTGATTTTAAAAATAAAGAAGATTTTAAAAATGAATTAAGACAAAGTTGGGATATAGACATACAAAAAGGTCATACAACAAAAGGAATTCAAAGAGATGACTTTTCAATAAAACTAAATGAAAAAAAAGTAAATGTATATGGTTCACAAGGACAAAATAGAACAGTTGTATTATCATTAAAATTATCAGAACTTCAAGTTATAAAGGATGAAATTGGAGAAGAACCAATTTTATTACTAGATGATTTTATGTCTGAACTAGATGAAAAAAGACGAGTGAATTTTTTAAAGAATATAAATTATTCACAAGTTTTAATAACTAGTACCCACGAATTCACAATTGAACAAAAAATGTGCAAAACATTTCATGTAGAAAATGGAAATGTTGAAAAACAAAATTAGAAAAGGGGAAAATATGTATTTACACATAGGAAATGATAAAATTATAAAAAAAGATGATATAATTGCAATTTTAGATTATGAAAAATTAAAAAAAGAAAAAGAGTTTCAAAAATTTTTTGAAAGTATAGAAAAAAATATTGAAATTATAGATAAAAAAGTACAAAAAACACTTATACTTACAAAAAAAGATGAAAAAATAAAAGGCTTTATTACAAGTATATCTTCAACAACATTAGCAAAAAGAGGGAATACAAAAGAATAAATTTTACTCAAAATAAGAAAATTATTTTTCTTATTTAAGTAAAAAAAGCTTGATTTTTTTTTATTATAAATTATATAATGAAAAAGCAAAAGTGCCAAGGAGGAAAAATAATGGAAAAATATGAACATAAGTATGGAGCAGATCAAATACAAGTATTAGAAGGGCTTGAAGCCGTAAGAAAAAGACCAGGTATGTATATAGGAAGTGTATCTGTAAGAGGATTACATCATTTAGTTTATGAAATAGTTGATAACGCTGTAGATGAAGCACTTGCAGGCTATTGCAAAAACATACATGTAACAATAGATAAGGGAAATATTATAACTGTAGAAGATGATGGAAGAGGTATACCCGTAGACATACATCCAAAAACAAAAATATCTGCTGCAGAAACTGTTTATACTGTTCTACATGCAGGAGGAAAATTTGGAGGAGATAGTGGATATAAAGTATCTGGAGGACTTCACGGAGTTGGATCTTCAGTTGTTAATGCATTATCACAATGGGTTGAAGTAACAATTCAAAGAGATGGTGGAATTTTTCAAATGTCATTTGAAAGAGGAAAAACAGTAAAACCATTAACAAGAATAGGTGATTCAAAAAAAACAGGAACAACAGTTAAATTTTTAGCTGATGATACAATATTTGAAACTCTTCAATATGAATTTGAAGTATTAGAAACAAGATTTAGAGAAATGGCATTTTTAACAAAAGGATTAAGAATAACAATAGAAGATTTAAGAGAAGAAACACCTAAAAAAGCAGATTTTTGCTTTGAAGGTGGACTAGTTTCTTTTATTGAATATTTAAATAACAATAAAGAAAAAATACATCCAAAACCAATTTTTATAGAAAGACAAGGAGAAGTTCCTGTTGAAATATCTATACAATATACAACATCATATACAGAAAATATATATACATTTGTTAATAATATAAATACAATAGAAGGTGGAACACATTTAGAAGGTTTCAAAACAGCATTAACAAAAGTATTTAATGATTATGCTCGTAGTCATAACATACTAAAAGAAAAAGATGAAAATTTAAAAGGAGAAGACATAAGAGAAGGAATTACAGCTGTAATATCTGTAAAAGTTAAAGAACCACAATTCGAAGGACAAACAAAAACAAAATTAGGAAACAGTGAAGTAAAAGGTATTGTTCAAAGTATGGTTAATGATGCTTTAGCAACATTTTTAGAGGAAAATCCAAATACAGCAAAAGCAATACTAGAAAAATGCATAAGTGCAGCTCGTGCAAGAGAAGCAGCAAGAAAAGCAAGAGAACTTGTTAGAAGAAAAAGTGCATTAGAAAATACAACATTACCAGGTAAATTAGCAGATTGCAGTAGTAAAAATCCAGAAGAATGTGAAGTTTATATAGTAGAGGGAGATTCTGCTGGAGGAAGTGCAAAACAAGGAAGAGATAGAAGATTTCAAGCTATATTACCATTATGGGGAAAAATGTTAAATGTTGAAAAATCTAGAGCAGATAAAATATATAATAATGATAAATTAAATCCAGTTATAATAGCAGTTGGTGCTGGAATTGGTTCTGATTTTGACATTACAAAAATAAGATATGGAAAAGTAATAATAATGGCTGATGCCGATGTTGACGGAGCACATATAAGAACATTATTATTAACATTCTTCTTTAGATATATGAGACCATTAATAGAAAATGGGAATGTATATCTTGCTCAACCACCACTATTCAAATTATCTAAAAAAGGAATGGAAGATATATATTGTTATACGGACGAAGAAAGAGACAAAGCTTTAGCAGAAATAGGAACAGAAAATGTAACAATTCAAAGATATAAAGGTTTAGGAGAAATGAATCCTGAACAATTATGGGAAACAACTATGGATCCTGCAAGAAGAATATTAATAAAAGTAACAATGGATGATGCTATGAAAGCAGATGAAACATTTACAATATTAATGGGAGATGAAATTGGTCCAAGAAGAGAATTTATAGAGCAAAATGCAAAATATGTAAAAAATCTAGACATATAACAAATCTCGCTTCGCGAGACCTTTTCTCTACGTCTTAAAGTTTGCTATCTAAATTCAAGGTCTCAAAGAAGCGTA
>CANRGE010000041.1 GCA_947630065.1 uncultured Clostridia bacterium | reverse complement strand
TATAATTTAAATGGTAATGAAAAAATTGTAGTAGCATGTAAAGATTTTACTTCAAATGATAATGTATTGAAACAATTTGCAGAACTAAAAAATAGCCAAATTGAAACCTCAAAAAATGGATATGGTACAGAATTAAGTGAAGTATTGGAAACAATAGAAAATCAAGTAATATATGACACTAATAAATTGAAAGAATTTTTTTGGCAAATGTTTATAGCCGATAGTTTTGTTGGAAACTTTGATAGGCATAATGGAAATTGGGGATTTTTAATAAATGAAAATTTGAAAAGGATTGAAATTGCTCCTATATATGATTGTGCATCTTGTTTGTATCCACAATTAACAGATGAAATGATTAAAGAAATTATAAATAATGATGAAGAAATGGAAGCAAGAGTATATATTTTTCCAACATCTAGTTTAAAAATAAATGATAAAAAGATTAATTATTTTGAATATATCAGCAGTTTAAAAAATGAAGATTGCAACAAAGCACTTTTAAAATTATTTCCTAAAATAGACTTAAAAAAGATTAATACAATTATAGATGAAACCCCATTTATATCTAATATTAGAAAAGAATTTTATAAGAAAATATTAAAATTAAGATATGAATTAATACTAAAAATCAACTATGAAAAATTGTTAGAAACAAGGTAAAAAAGAAAAATGATTAAAATTAGAAAAAATGAAATATTTATAAGCTATATAAAAACGAAAAATTATGATGATATATATAAGGAATGGAGAATATGAAGAAATGAAAGTAGAATTAATAGGAACAGGAGCAATATACACAAAATATAATAGTGCATGTACATTAATAAATGATAATATAATAGTAGATATGCCAAATGGAACATTAAAGCAACTATTAAAAAAGAATTATAATATTGAAAAAATAAGAACAATATTAGTTACTCATATGCATGGGGATCATACAGGAGATATACCATTTTTCCTAAAACATGTATATAGTTTTAATAAATTTAAAAATGAAATAGTAATAATAGGACCAAAAGGAATAGAAAATCAAATTGTTAAGTTGTTTAATGCATATAGATTTGAAGATAGAAAAGAAATAGAAGAAAATATGAATATAAAATATATTGAATTAGAACAAGAAAATTTAACAATTAAAGACATAAATTCATATAAAGTTCAATCAATATTAGTATCACATGGAGAAGAAAAACCAGCTTATGGATATATTATTAATGATACTGTTGGAGTAACAGGAGATAGTGGAATTTGCGATGGAGTTGAAGAAATAGTAAAAAATAGTAAAACTACCATAGCGGATACTTCATTATTAGAAGGAGATAGTTGCCACATGGGAATTGATAATATTAAATACCTCATAGAAAAATATCAAAAACCAATAATTGCTACACATTTAAGAGATACAACTAGAGAAAGATTAAAAAACGACAATATAGAAAACATATTAGTTGTAGAAGATGGATATATATTTGAAATATAAAAACTAATAAAAAAGTATAAAAACTTCTTATAAGTAAAAACTAAACTCAAAAGGAGAGAAAAATATGTTTTTACCAAAAGAAGTTTTTTATGAAAAAGAAATAGAAAATTATGAATTAGGCAGAGAATTACTACAAAGGTATAAAGAAAAAGGAATTAATTGTATACAAATTGAAAATCATAACAATATTGAAGAAATGAGAAAAAAGGAAAATAAAGAATTTCCTAAAATGAAGCAAAACTTAATTATAGGTATTAGAAAAACACATAAGTTTGTGCCAAATCATAAAACTTCAGATTATTTAGTACCATATACATCATCACGGTTGTATTGCTATGTGTTTATATTGTTACTTAGTTTGCAATTACAATAAATGTGCTTATTTAAGATTATTTGTGAATCGTGAACAAATGTTAGACAAAATTATTAAAGTAAATAATGAGAGTGAAAAAGAATTAACTTTCGAAATAGGAAGTAATAGTGATTTAATATTAGAAAATACAATTACTGGAAATTTAGTATGGACAATAAAAAACTTTATTGAAAAAACTGAAAAAGGAAATTTAACTTTTCCAACCAAATTTGACATGGTAGAGCCTATATTAAATTTAAAACATGATGGAAGAATTATTGTAAGAGTAAGTGTAAACCCACAAGAAATAATTAAAAATATAGAAATAGGCACATCTCCACTGAAAAACAGAGTAGAAGCAATTAATAAATTAAAAGAAGCGGATTATAAAATAGGAATATTAATAGCACCTATTGTATTAATAGATAATTGGAAGGAAGAATATCAGAAACTTATAGAATATTTATCACAAAATTTAAGTGAAAAAGTAAAAAAGGATTGTTTTTTTGAGATTATTTTTATGACATATAGCTATATTCACAATGCTATTAATACAGAAGCATTTCCGAATAATCCAATTTTATACGATAAGGAGAAAATGACAGGACGAGGAAGAGGAAAATATACTTATAAAAAAGAAATTCGAGAAGAAGCCGAAGAATTTTTAAGAAAATTAATGCAAGAGTATTTTCCAAACAATGAAATTAAATATATTGTATAGATAAATATTACAATTACATTACAAAAAACGGAAAAATTGTAAAAAAAATGTAAAAATAAAAGATGGCGAAATTGTTGATATAAAGTAGATATATGATATAATAACACTACTAATGGACTTGTTAGTAGTGTTATTATATCATAAAAAGTCTATTTTTATAATATTAATATTGAAGGAAACAAAAGAAAGGGGAAAACAAATGAAAATTAAAAGATTTTTAACAATTTTATTAGTTGCAACTTTACTTATTGGACATATCGATTTTATTAAATTGATAAGCACAGATTCATATGCTATTGCAGAAAATCTAGAAGAAAATTCAGAATATAATAGGTATTTTTATGAACAATTAAATCCAGAAGCAAAAGAAATTTATAAAGCTATGTACGAGATGTACAAGAACGGAATTTTTAAAACTGGAGATGAAGATTATAATTTAACAAGAAGTGGTCATGTAAAAGCAGAACAATTGAGTAATACTAATAAACTTCTTACTAATTTTGCTGTAGCAAAAGATGCTTTTGAATATGATTTCCCAGATTTATTTTATGTAGACTTTTCGTATCTTACAATTAGAGTATCAAGTGATGCTAAAGGTAATAAATCAGCTTATATAGGTGCAGGAAGATCAGATACATATTTTCTACCTAGTTTTACAAAAAACAATATAGAAAGTGCAATATCAACATATGAAAGTAAAATTAATAGTGTTGTAGAATTAGCTAAGTCTGTAAAACCTGAGAAAAATGACTTAAGAAAAGAACAAATTTATACAGTACATGATTACTTAACAAATCATATGGTATATAAATATGAAAATGAAGTATCAAATAAAGCATGTAATTCAAGAACAGCTTTTGATGCATTAGTATATGGAGAAGGAGTATGTGAAGCATATACAAGAGCATTTAAAGCAATTTTAGATAGATTAAACATACCATGTGTTTGCGTATATGGAGTATATAGAGTAACAGAAACAGTAAATGAACAACATATTTGGAACTATGTAAAACTTAATGATAATAAATGGTATGCAGTTGATGTAACTATGGATGATCCATCTATTAAGGGATATGAAAAATCAAGTGGACAAGAAAATCGTAAATATTGTTTAATAGGAAAAAATGAATTATCTGTTCACCATACATCAAGTGGACGTCTTTCTGCTACTAATTATGAGTTTAAAGAATTCAAATATCCAGCAATTTCACTTGAATCAGGCAAAGAACATGTTATTTATAGCAGTGGAGATTTAAAAGCAAAACTACTTGAAGATTCATGGGGAGAGAATGATGATGGTTCACTTACAACATCTGGTACAGTAATAGTTAGTTACAAAGGAGAAGACTATACTCACAATGCAGAAAAAGGTAATTATATAATTGCAAGATTTTCATACATTAATACAAATAATGGAGAAATAGAAACTTCGGATTGGATGTACTTAGATCCAAAGTATACAGATATAAATGTAGAACCTAGAAAAACAGATAAAGATGTGGGAGGATATTATGTGTTTTTACCAATGCCACATATAGTTAAAGCACAATTTGCTGTAACAAATATACCACATGATTTTAAAATTGTTGGAAGCAAATATGAAGGAAGTTTATATTTTACAGGAAATCCGAATCTTCTTGAAATAGTATCTGATGAAATAGAAAATAAATTTTCAGAAACTTATATAGCTCCTCCATACCCAATAACTACATCTCCATCTACTAGTGGTCAGCTTGACATGGGGACTACATATGATGTAAAAATAGTTTTTGACCAAATTTTAGTAAAAGACGATAGTGGCAAAACGCCAGGAATTAAATTAAGCACAGAAATTCTTAATGCAGATGAAGGAGCAGGGTCTGCTTTAAAATATAGTAAAATTGAAAATTTTACTTGGGCAGTTGATGAAAATGCTGGAACAACAACAGTACAATTTAAGTTTACTCCAAGTAAACAATATGCAGATAACTATTGCTCTTATAATATGAACATAGAAGGTCTTGTTGGAAAAATTAGTAAAAAAGCACCTGTTACAATAAGTTATGGATGTTCATATCCATGTGCGGTTTGTGCATATGCAGCACAAGGATTTGATTGGAATGTAATGGGACAACCACAATTATTAGATTCATCTGATATAGAAACTTATGGATGGGAGGCTGTTGATACTACAACAGGTGAATTATCAGATGTAGATATACTTAAAAATTTAACACATAGATTAACACTTGTTACTACAGAACCTACCCCAAAGAAAGAAGAAGAAATGTTAAATCTTCTTGAAGAAAAAAACTTGGTAGACAGTGAAGATTTACTTTCAAGCAAAACTTATAATATACAACTTACACTTTGTAAAAAACAGATTGTAAAAACAGGACAAGGTGTTCGTGTTTGTGTAGGTTTTCCAAAAGGATATGATTATAGTTCATTAGGTGAAGGTGTTACTTTTAAAGCATATCACTATAAAGCAGACCCACTTACTGGCAAATTAACAGGAGAAGTAGAAGAAATTAACTGTGTAGTAACAGAACTTGGATTAATTATTACTTGTGATTCATTCAGTCCTTATACAATAGCTGCAATTTCTAATGGAGGTATAGAGTTAAAGAAAAATGTAGTAATTACAACTGATGAAAATATAGAAGTTACATATATAAATAAAAATACAAACAAAGAAGTTGTTGCTGAAGGAGCAAATAGTATAATACCAGAAGAATATGGCAAAGTTACATTAAAAATAAAATCTAAATCAGATGACTTTGAAATAGATGAAGTAACAATTAATGGTAAAGAACAATTAGCAGAAAATGAAAATGTATCAGAAAAAGAAATAACAATAGATTTTAGCAATAATGAACTATTTGATGTTGCTGGTACATCAATGATAAATGTAAAATCAGTTGCAAAGGTTGTACATCAAAAAGAAGAAGAACGCTCTAAAGAAATAAATGTTGAAGATGCAAAAGTTTCAGTATCTAAAGATAAATTAAAAATTAATGAGACAGCAGTTATAACAGTAAAAACACTTCCTTCAGAAGATGAATTAGAAGATGGTGAAATTTTAGAGCCTGTTATAATAACATATGTTTCAAGAGATAATAATATAGCAACTGTAGATAATAATGGTATAATAACAGCAAAGGCTGTAGGAAAAACAACAATTACAGTAGTAGTTAATGGAGATATAGAAAAAGATATAGCAATAGAGGTTTATGAAGATAAAATTTCAAATCCAGATCAACCAGTTAATGGAAATACATCAGAAGAGGAAGAAAAGGATTCAGAGCCAGATTCTACGAATCAAGATGAAAACAAACCAGAAGAAGTTTTAGATAGCGATGTTCCAAAAACAAGTGATATAGCAATAGAAATATTTGCTGGTATGATGATATTATCATTACTTGGAATTACATTTATAATATACAAAAAACATAACAATAAATAATTGTTTTATAATTTCTAAAAACCGAAACTTAGATTAGCTTGTCTAATTTTCGGTTTTTAGAATATATGTATAAGCATTAGAGAAAGGAAATAACAATGAAAGGAAATGGTAAACATTCGAAAGTAAATAGTACTAATAAGATAAATAGTAATAATAAAATATTAAATATATTTCTTGTAGTATTAATAGGCATATTTATATATTCAGGTTATAATGTTAGTATATGGTGTATAAGTAATAAAAAAATAAAAAACCTAGAAGAAGGGTTATATTCAAATGTTGTATCAACTACAGAGCAAAATGATAATGGAATAACAGAGCAAATCGACTTTGCGAAACTAGAAGATATAAATTCGGATGTTATAGGTTGGATTAAAATTGATGACACATATATAAATTATCCAATTTTAAAAAATCAAACTAAAGACTATTATTTGAAAAAAGATATATATAAAAACTATAATATTTCAGGAAGTATATTTGTAGAAAATGAAACAAATGCAAATTTTGAAGATGATAATACTATAATATATGGGCACAATATGAAAAATAAAAGAATGTTTGCTAATCTTCACAAAATTAATAGAGGAGAATTAGGCTCAAATATAGATGTAAAAATATATACGAAATCAGAAAATAGTATATATAAAGTATTTTCTACATATATTGATGAACCAAAAACAGAATTATTTAAGCAGAACTTTTTAAACAAAAAAGAAAAACAAAATTATATAAATAATGCAATAAATAGAAGTGATGTTAAATTCGACATAGATAGTATAGACTATGATTCAAAAATAATTACTCTTGTAACCTGTGATTCTAACAATAAGAGGAGAGTATTTGTTAATGCTATAAAATGTGCACAATAATTTAAAAGCATGAAAGGAAAAATGAATTGAAAAAAGAAAAACTACTAATAATTATATTTATAAATTTTATTATATTAGGTTTAACAAGTGCAATATTCGATATTAAATATGAGCAAGTGGATGATTTTATAATATATAATTTATACTCTGGACTTGACGGAACTTATAACTTGCATGGAATATATATTCATCCAATAATATGTTTTGTAATAAGCATATTTTATAGAATAATTCCTATAATAAATTGGCATACAATATTTTTGATAAGTATGCAATTTATATGTTTTACAATAATGGGATACATATTCTTAAAAAAGCACGATAATGGAAAAGCAGTTATAATATACACTGTGTTTGCAAGTGTGTTTTTTACAAGCTTACTTATGATGATACAATATACATCAGTTGCTGCATTACTAATGTTAACATCATTTGTAATACTATTAAATGTAATCGAAAACATTAAAGAAACGAAAAGTAAAAAAGAAATAATAGGAATTTTTATTTTATTTTCTATAGGTTTTATGACTAGAATGCAATCAGTTCTAATAATTATACCTTTTATGATTATATATTTTATTATATACTTACTAAAACGAGATAGAAATAAAATATTTGAATTAATAAAATATTATTTAATATATGTATTTATAGCAATTTTAATTTATATGTCAAATTATTTTATATATAATAATGATAAAGTTTATAAAAACTATATGGAATATAATGATATAAGAGCAACATTGAACGATATAATAAAAGTAGATTATTATGAAGATAAAGAAATATTTGATGAAATAGGATGGTCAGCTAACGACTGGAATTTATTTTGCAATTTTAATTTTGGAGACGAAAATATTTATACAAAGGAAAATTTACAAAAAATATTAGATTACAAAATTAAAAAAGACGGAATACATAATTTTAACTTTAATATAGACGAAAATTTAGCAAACTTAGAATCTCAAATTATAAATGAAAATACATATATATCAATAATATTTTTTGCTATTTTTATAATGAGTTTATTTACTAAAAAGAAAACTAAGGAAAATGTAGCTGTTTTCTTAACAACAATAGGAATAAATCTATTGTTTATAGCAATAGGTAGAAGTATGGTAAGAGTAGTTATTCCAGAATATATATCAGGTACTGTACTAATAATGAATAACCTATATTTGGGAGAAAAATCAAAAATTAATGATGAAGTAAGAAATAGTGTAATATTAACAATATTAATATTATTAATATGCCACTTTGCAGGAAATATATATAAATTTAATTATAGACTAGAAGACTATTCAAATTATAAAGAATTAATAAATTATACAAACAGTAATAAAGATAATGTTTATTTATCAACAATTCCAGCAATACAATTTAGATATTTAGCTTATAATGTATATGAAATGCCACCAAAAGGAGCGTTTTCAAATTTAAGAACGATAGGTGGATGGGACACATTTACAAAAAACTATTATGATTTTAAAAATAGATATAATTTAGAGGGAAACTTCTTAGATTTATTAAAAGATAATGTCTATTTAATAGATGGAGAAGTACTGTGGTCTAATATATTATATAGTAACTACAGAGAAAATATATTTTTATCTATAAAAGAGAATTATGGAATAGAAGTAGAATGTAACGAAATTATGAAATTCAATAATCTATCTATATATAAAGTTAATCAAAAATAAAAAAGGAAAGATGAAATGAATAAACAAATAATGTTGAATGAACAAATCAAAAATAAAAATGTAGTAAAATATCTATTTATAGTAACTATATTAGTTTTTATGGCTCCATCAATATTGTATTTTTTAAGAGGGAATAAATTATTTGATGTTAATACAGAATACAATTATTTATTATTGCCAGGAAAAATAAAATGGTTAAACACAGTATCATTTGGTAGTATGTTTTTAATAATAGGATTACTTTATTTTGAAATTATAAAAAAAACAAATGAATTGTTTAAAACAAAAAAACAATTAATTATATTTATATTAATTATTTCAATAATGTTTGCAATAGTATTACCATTTACTAGTACGGATATTTATTACTATATGAGTACAGGCTGGAGTGAAGCAAAATATGGAGTGAATCCATATTATATACCTGTTCAACAAGTAATAGATACTAAATTACAAGAAGGAGAAATAGACCAATTACTACAAAAAGTACCACATGTTTGGAGAAATCAAACTATAGTGTATGGACCACTTTGGCCATTAATATGTAGAATATTAACTACAATATCAGCAGGGAATTTAGAAATATGTTTAGGTATATTTAAATTATTAAACCTTTTAATACATATGTTAAATTGCTATATTATTTATAAAATAACTAATAGGAAAAAATTTGTTGCAATATATGGACTTAATCCATTTGTATTGTTTGAATTTCTGTCAAATGTACATAATGATATTATAGTAGTATTTTTTATGCTATTAGCAATATACTTCGTTAGAAAAAAACACAAAATAATACCTGCAATATGTACTTTAGCATTGGCAACAGCAATAAAATATTATGCAATTTTATTAACACCATTTTTTGTTATTTACCATTTTAGGAATGAAAAACTGAAAAAGAAAATACCATGCACTATAGGCTTAGCAATATTATTTATATTAATAGTTATGGCATTTTATTTATTATATGTAAAAGATATATATGTTTTAAGAGGAATTTCAATACAACAAAACAAACTAGCCAATTCATTATATTTATTAATAGGAATGTATCCAACACTTTCACTTACTAGAGCAGTGAATGTGGCAAATATTGCAACAATAGTATTTTTAGTAATCTACATGATAGTAATACCAAAGAAGTTTTTTGGAAAACAAGAAGACATAACATTTATAAAATGCATGAGAATATATAATACTTTGCTTTTAATCTTTTTAGTTTTTGTAATAACAGGCTTTCAAACATGGTATATTATGTGGATAATGCCAACAATGTTTTTTATGAAAGGAAAAAACATAAAAAGATTTTTACAATTATCAATAGTAATAGAATTAGCATTATTACCATTCTTTGCAATAAATTCACATTACAGCAATGGTAAATGGTTTTTACTATTAATGTATGGTATAATGGGACTGTTAATAATATGTCCAAAAATAAAAAGGAGATTGATGTTAAAATGGCAAAATTAGTTTTAATAGATGGTAATAGTATTTTAAATAGAGCATTTTATGGAATAATGGCAAGTAAAATGTTAATGACACAAGATGGAATGTATACAAATGCAATATATGGATTTTTAAATATAATGTTTAAAACACAAGAAGAAATAAATCCTGAATATTTAGTTGTAGCATTTGATAATAAAGGAACAATAATAAGACGTAAAATGTATGAAGACTACAAAGCAACTAGAAAACCAATGCCACAAGAATTAGCAGAACAAATGCCTAAATTAAAAGAAGTTTTAAGGGCAATGAATATAAAAATTATAGAAAAAGAAGGATACGAAGGTGATGATATAGTTGGAACTTTATCTAGATTTGGCGAAAAACAAGGATTAGATGTTACTATCCTATCAGGGGATAAAGATAATTTCCAATTAGCAACAGATAAGGTTTCAATTCAAATTCCAAGAACAAAAGCAGGAAAGAGCGAAACAGATATATATAACAAAGAAAAAATAATGGAAGAATTTGGAATATTACCAGAACAATTAATAGAAGTAAAAGGCTTAATGGGAGATAATTCAGATAATATTCCAGGAGTTCCAGGAATAGGAGAAAAAACAGCTTTAGCACTAATTAAAGAATATGAGAATTTAGACAAGCTATATGAAAAACTAGAAAAGGGAGAAACAGATATAAAAGATAAAACAAAAGAAAAACTAATGGCAAATAAAGAATTAGCATTTCTTTCAAGAGATTTAGGGAGAATTAATGTAGAATCTCCTATAGAAGAAAACTTAGAAGATATGAAAATTCAAGAATGGGATAAAGAAAAAGTTTTAGATTTATTCAAAAAATATAGATTTGTTAGATTTATAGATAGATTTAAACTTCAAGGAGCAAGTGATACAAAAGAAGTAAAAGATGAAAAGATATATGAAAAAAAGGTACCAACAAAAGAAGAAATAGAAGAAATTTTAAATAAAGTAAAAGAAAGAAAAGAATTAATATATAGTTTTGGAACAGAAGAAGAAAACGAACCTAAAAATATAATAAATAAAAAAATTACAAATATTAGTATAGTAAATAATGAGGAAAAATTAGTTTATTTTATTGAATTAAAAGACATACAATTAGAAGAAGTTAAAGAAATATTTGAAGATAATACAATAAAAAAATATGGATTTGAATTAGCAAGAGATTATATATTATTAAGACAAATAGGAATAGAAATGGAAAACCTATATTTTGATGCAAAAATAGCAGCATATCTTTTAAGCCCAACGGCATCAAAATACACAATAGAAAATTTATCATTAGAATATTTAGAGCTAGACATAGAAGAATATTTAAGCAATAAAGGGGTACAAGAAACACAGCAAATAAACTTATTTAATGTGGAACAACAGACAACAATTTCAGCAAATGAAGCAGAACAATATAAAAATATAATAAAAGCATATAGTATTAGCAAGTTATATGATGTTTTAATAAAAAAATTGAAGGAACAAAATAGTTTAGACTTATTTAATAATATAGAAATGCCAATGGTAAAAGTTTTAGCTGATATGCAATATGTTGGAATGTATGTAGATAAGGAAGAATTAACAAATTATGGAAATGTACTAAAAGAACAAATAGAAGAATTGAAAAAACAAATCTTTGAATTAGCAGGAGAAGAATTTAATATAAACTCACCAAAGCAACTAGGAGAGTTACTATTTGAAAAACTTAAATTAAAAGCAATGAAAAAGAATAAAAACGGTTATTCAACAGATGTAGAAGTATTGGAAAAATTAAAAGGTGAACATCCAATAATAGAAAAATTATTAGAGTATAGAGGAATAGTAAAACTAAATTCTACATATGTAGAAGGAATGTTACCATTTGTAAATCAAGTAGATAGTAGGATACATTCATATTTTCATCAAACAGTTACTGCAACAGGAAGAATTAGTAGTACAGAACCAAATTTACAGAATATACCTACAAGAGTAGAAGCTGGAAAGAAAATTAGAAAAGCATTTAAAGCAGGACCAGACAAAGTATTTATAGATGCAGATTATTCGCAAATAGAGCTAAGAGTATTAGCACATATTGCAAATGATGAAACAATGCTTCAAGCATTTAATAATGATGAAGACATTCATAAACAAGCTGCTGCAAAAGTATTTAATATTCCACAAGAAGAAGTAACACATGAAGAAAGAGCAAAAGCAAAAGCCGTAAACTTTGGTATAGTCTATGGAATAAGTGACTTTGGACTTGCAGAACAAATAGGAGTGCCAAAGAAACAAGCAAAAGAATATATAGAGCAATATCTTGAAAAATATAGTGGAATAAAACAATTCATGACTAACATTGTAGAAGAAGCAAAAGAAAAAGGCTATGTAGAAACTCTATTTAATAGAAGAAGATACATACCAGAATTAACATCAAATAGCTATATGATTAGACAATTTGGAGCAAGAGCAGCAATGAATACTCCAATACAAGGAACAGCAGCAGATATAATGAAAATAGCAATGCTAAACACTTACAACGAATTAAAAAAGAATAATTTAAAATCGAAAATAGTTTTACAAGTACATGATGAACTTATTATAGAAGCTCTTGTAAGTGAAAAAGATGAAGTAGCAAAAATTTTAAAGAATTGTATGGAAAATGCAATAAAAATGAATGTGCCTTTAAAAGTAGAATTACAAGAAGCTAATAACTGGTATGATGCAAAATAAAGAGCATACGCTGTAAATTATTTGAATAAAAATAAACAAAAGAATAAGGAGAGAATAAATTGTTAAAAAAGATCCAAAAAATACTTTTAATTTTAATAATTCTAATAATTGTATCAATTTTATTATTAAAAGTATTCAAGGTACAAGATATAATATTAAAAAGAATATATCCTACAACATATAGTGAATATGTATATAAATATGCAGAAGAATATGAAGTAGACCCATTACTCATATTTGCAATTATAAAAGCTGAAAGTAATTTTAATCCAAATGTAGTATCTAAAAGTCAAGCAATAGGATTAATGCAATTAATGGATACTACTGCTGGAGAAATAGCAGAAAAGTTAGAAATACCATATGCAAAAAAAGAATCCTTATATAATCCAGAATTAAATATAAAATTGGGAGCAAAATATTTTTCAAATTTAATGAAGGAATATAATAATAAGGAATTACTAGCATTAACAGCATACAATGCAGGAATAGGAAATGTAAAGAAATGGGTAGAACAAGGAATAATACAACAAGATGGCTCAGACATAGAAAATATACCATTCAAAGAAACCAATAATTATGTAAGAAAAATAGTAAGAGACTATAGAATATATGAGGAATTATATAGATAAAATTCTTTACTTTTTTATATGCTTGATATATAATTACGAATGAAAAAAGGAGGAATATATATGGCAGTATTAGTAACTGGTGGAGCAGGATATATAGGAAGTCACACAGTAATAGAGCTATTAAATATTGGAAAAGAAGTTGTAATTATTGATAATTTTTTTAATAGTAAGCCAGAAGTATTAAACAAAATAAAACAAATTACAGGAAAAGATTTTAAATTTTACGAAATAGATTATTGTAACCAAAATGAATTAGAAAAGGTATTTAAAGAAAATAAAATAGAAGCGGTATTGAATTTTGCAGGGTATAAAGCTGTAGGAGAATCAGTAGAAAAACCTATAGACTATTATAGAAACAATGTATCTGGAGCATTAATTTTATTAGATACAATGAAAAAATATAATGTAAAAAAATTTATATTTAGTTCATCTGCTACTGTATATGGTAATCCAAAACAAATACCAATTACAGAAGAATGTGAAATAGGAGGAACAACAAACCCTTATGGAACAAGTAAACTATTTATAGAACAAATATTACAAGACTTATATAAATCTGATAATACATGGGATATTGCAATATTAAGATATTTTAATCCAGTAGGAGCACATGAAAGCGGTCTAATTGGCGAAGAACCACAAGGAATACCAAATAATTTAATGCCATATATAGTTCGTGTAGCAGCTGGAATTTTACCAGAATTATCTGTATTTGGAAATGACTACAACACACCAGATGGAACAGGTGTTAGAGATTATATACATGTAGTAGACTTAGCAAAAGGACATATAAAAGCACTAGAAAAATTAGAAAAAGAAAATTCGGGAATATTTGTATATAATTTAGGAACAGGTACTGGTTATAGTGTATTAGAATTAGTAAAAGCTTTTGAAAAATCAACAGGAAAAGAAGTTAAATATAAAATAGCACCACGAAGAGCAGGAGATATTCCAATGTGTTATGCAGAACCTGCTAAAGCAAAAGAAGAACTAAATTGGACAGCAGAAAAAGGAATAGAAGATATGTGCAAAGATTCATGGCATTATATACAATTAAATAACAAAATATAAATATAGTAGAATATAAGAGGGAAAAATAATGGGAGATATAAATGTATTTTCAGGGCCAATGAAATGTGGTAAAAGTCAACAAATATGTAATGAATATAATAGAAAAATGATAGCAGGAAAAAATATACAAATGTTTAAACCTAAATTGGACAACAGAGCAGGAGATGATTATGTATCTACTAGAGATGGTAAAAACATAAAAGCAATAAGTATAGAAAACATTGAAGATTTAAAAAATTATGATACAGATATATATTTTATAGATGAATTTCAATTTTTAAAAGGAAATATAGAAACAATACAAGAAATGGCAAAAGAAGGTAAAAAATTCTATATAGCAGGACTAAACCTAACTGCAGAAAAAAGACCATTTGGAAAAATGGGAGATTTACTATGTATATCAGACAATATAAAAATGTTAACATCAGTATGTGAAGTATGCAAAAATGATAATGCAGTATATTCATACTATAAAGGAGGAAAAGATTGTGAAATTGTAATAGGAGATTCACAATACATTCCAGTATGCAGAACATGTTATGAAAAATTACTAAAAGAAGATAGCAAAAATAATAAATAATTGAAATATACATATTTAACAAATGAAAGGGTAATTTTTCTTCAAAGTTTAGCATAAAAATGGCTACAAAGAAATACCTGATAAATATAGACTAACTATGTTTTGTCAATAGAAAAATAAAAAATGCTTGCAAAGACATACCTGATAAGTGTAGGGGCGATTTTAATCGCCCGCTCTTCGAAGACTAGCTATATAAAATAAAATTATAAACAAAGGAGAATAAAAACAAATGAAAAATGTTAAAAACGCTGGAGCTGTAACACACACACACACACACACGGAAAATATGCAAAAGGAATAACATTAATAGCACTAATAATAACAGTAATATTATTATTAATATTAGCAGGAGTAGCAATAAACTTTGCTTTAGGAGATAATGGAATACTAAAAGGAGCAGAATATGCAGTAGATAAATACCAAAACAAAGCAGAACAAGAACAAAATGAGCTAGCAAAAATAGATGATTATATACAAAATGGAAGGGCAACTGAAACAATAAATATGTGTGAACCAATATTATTAACTACTGCAAGTTTACCAAATACACAGTCTTCAACGAGAGCAGCAGGAACTTATTTAGCATCAAGCAGTAGTTATACAAAAACAGATACTGAAGCTTTACCAAAATATTTAGAATATATAGAAGGAACAGGGTGGAAAGTTAAAGAAAGTGGATTATTTTTTTTAAAGGTACGCTCTGGACATGCATATAGCTCAGTGACAGGCGCTATAAATACATATCATATTTTAAATAATGTAAAAAGCTGTATAACAGTTTATTATGTAACACCATCACAAGCGGACGGAAGAAGTCAAGGACAGGAAACGATATACTTAAAGAAAAATAGTATTTTAGATTTTTCTTTTGAACCAGATTGTATTGGAAAATGGTCAGCTGCTATATTTGAAATATATGCAATGTTTGAATAAGGTTTTTGAAATAATAAAAGATACTTACAAAGTTGAGTATAATAAATGTAGGGGCGATTTTAATCGCCCGTTCTTCAAAGACTAGTTATATAAAATTATAACAAAGGAGAATGAAAACAAATGAAAAATGTTAAAAACGCTGGAGCTGTAACACACACACACACACACACACACACACACGAATAAGGATGTAAGAGGAATAACGCTAATAGCACTAATAATAACGGTAATTTTGTTATTAATATTAGCAGGGGTAGCAATAAATTTTGCTTTAGGAGATAATGGAATATTAAAAGGAGCAGAGTACGCAGT
>CANRGE010000040.1 GCA_947630065.1 uncultured Clostridia bacterium | reverse complement strand
ATGCTGTGATGATACCAGAATCCAAATGGTATAAGATAGCGTCTTATACAATCCAAAATATCTTACATAGTGTTTATGGTAAGGAGTAACAAATGAATTTAATAGAAAGATACAAGAAAGAAATATGTATAAATTGTAACAATCCAAATTGTAGCAACGACATAAAAGAAACCAAATACCAGGAAGTATCAGCTGAACAGATAAGTACAACAACAGTAGTAAAATGCAATGGATTCATGGCAAAAAATAAAAGAGAATCAAAACCATTAAATTTTGGAGGTAATATATATGTCAAGAAAATGGACTAAACAAAGTGCAGAAGAATATATCAAGAAAGCTAAAGAAAAAGGCTTAACATACTGGAGTGCAAAAGATTATTTAAAGCATCATAAAACAATGGGTTCAATAATTTAAAATTTATATAAAAATAAAAAACTCTTTTTTAATATAATAAAAGTAAAATATTAATAAGGAGGAATTTTTATGAGCAGAATAAAAGATATTATGGCAGAACAAGAAATAAAAAGACAGAATAAACTAAATGGATACAGAAAAAAGTTACATTTAGAAGGTACATATAATATGGATTGTCCATATTGTTGTAATGCTTTAAGTAATGACGATGTTAAAAAAGAACAATGTATTCATTGTGGATATGTCTTTAAGTGGTAAAACATATTAGAAGAAACTAAAATGACTAGCTTATTTTATAGGCTAGTCATTTTATATGAAGTAATTAAATAACAAAAAAGAATATGTGCTAAAATAAAGTAGGTGGGAGCTGATGGCTAAATATGATTGGAAACAGTTAGAAGAAGAATATATATTAGGAGATTATAAATCAGTAAGTGCTTTTCTTAGAGAAAAAGGAATAGATAATACTAGTGGAAGTAGCAAAAAAGCAACAAAAGGTTGGAAGGAAAAAAAGGCACAAAAAGAGCACAAAAAGAGCACTAAAATAATAGAAAAAACTATAGAAAAAGAGTCAGAAAAAGAAGCTCAACAAATTGTAGACATAAAAACACTAGCAAACGATTTAGCACTTAATATAATAAAAGCAAACTCTCAACTAGAAACTTATATTATAAAAAATAAAAAGAAAACTAAAACAGTTAAGTATGATTATAAGGTTTCAAAGCCACAAGAAGAAACAACCACAGAAAAAGAAGAGATAAAAACAATGAATGGAATAATTGATAGACAAGGACTAAAGATGCTAACATCTGCATTAAGAGATTTAAATGAAATAATTGGAGAAAAAGAAAATACTGACACAGAAACATTACAAAAATTAGACGAAGTATTAAAAGGGTTAGGCGGTGTTGTCTAATGTTTTCACAAAAACAAAGGGAATTTTTAGATAACGCAAATAGACGCTGGAATATAAAATATGGTGCAACTAGAAGTGGAAAAACGCATTTAGACTATTATGTAATACCTAAAAGAATTAGAAGTGTAAAAGATAAGCCAGGATTAGTAGCTATTTTAGGAAATACAAAGGGAACATTACAAAGAAATATAATTGAGCCGTTGCAAGATATATGGGGTACGAAATTAGTATCCGATATAAGTTCAGACAATACGGCTTTTTTATTTGGTCAAAAATGTTATTGTTTAGGAGCAGATAATACTAAGCATATAAATAAAATAAGAGGTCCTAGCTTTAAATATTGTTATGGCGATGAGGTAGCAACATGGAATCAAGGCGTTTTTGAAATGTTAAAATCAAGGCTTGATAAACCATACAGCAAATTCGATGGAACTTGTAATCCAGAAGGACCAAATCATTGGTTTAAGAAATTTCTTGATGGAAATTCTGATATATATCAACAGAAATACACATTATATGATAATCCATTTTTAGCAAAAGAAGTGCTACAAGCATTAGAAACAGACTATAAAGGAACTGTATTTTTTGACAGATATATATTAGGAGAATGGAAAGCAGCGGAAGGCATAATATATAGATTGTTTGCAGACCAAACAGAAGAATTTTTGATTGATTATATAAAAGAAAGACTTATGCTAGTAACAATAGGTATAGATTATGGTGCAGGAAAAAGTAAGATAAAATTTGTCGCAAGTGGTATAACATATAATTTTCAAATGGTATATGGTTTAGACGAAATGGATTTAACAGGTATATATGATCCAGAACAAATATATGAAAAATTTATACAGTTTTATCAAAGAGTTTTTAATCAATATGATATGTGTCAGTACGCTTTTGCAGATTATGGAGCTTTAGGCAATGTAATTACTTTAGGTTTAATAAAAAAATGTCAAAAAGAAGGACTTCCAGTGCAAATAGCAGATTGTTCAAAAGGAAAGATAAATGACAGAATTTTCTTAAGTAGCACATTAATGGCACAAAAAAGATTGAAAATATTAAGAAAAAATCAAACATTAATAAAGGCATTTCAAGACGCATTATGGAACAGTAAAGTTCCAGATGAAAGATTAGATGATGGAACAACAGATATTGATAGTCTAGATGCTTTTGAATATTCAATAAATAGTTTTTACGAAAATTTAATAAATGCTAGGAGATAAAGAAATGAATTTACAGCAATTTTTTTCAAAACAAGGATATGATATATCCGAAAAATTAAATTGGGATAAATATATAGAATTATGGGATAGTTGGTATAAAGGAAAAGTTAGAAAATTTCATACATATTATATATATAATGGACAAACTAAAGTAAAAATGGAAAAGAAATCTTTACAAGGCGCAAAAATGGTAAGTGAAGATTGGGCAGATTTACTTTTTAATGAGAAAGTATCAATAAATTTAAAGGAAGATACAGATACAAAAGAATTTCAAAAGTTAGCAAAAGCAATCGATTTAATAACTATAGTAAATCAAGGCATAGAAAGAAGCTTTAGCTTGGGAACAGGTGCTTTTGTTGTATCTATTCAAAACATAAAATTCAATGAAGTAGATAATATATATGATGTATCAGAAGCACAAATAAAACTGGAATTTGTTGAATGCAAAAAGATAATTCCTCTAAGTTGGGAAGGGCAAAACATTAAGGAGTGTGCATTTATAAGCTTAAAAAATATAAAGGGACAACAGTATGTTTATATAGCAATGCATGTATTAAACGAAGAAGGAAATTACATTATAAAAAATTACATGTTTAAAGGAAAATATAGTAGTTTTATAGATATAAATGAAGAAGGAAAAGAAGGTTTTATTGAACAATTTAATACAAAGAGCAATTTACCTTGGTTTTGGATTTGTAGACCTAATATTTGTAACAATATAGATGGTGATTCACCTTTTGGAATATCTGTATATGCTAATAGTATTGACACTTTAAAATCATTAGATAATGAATATGATGGAGTAGACAAAGAAGCAACATTAGGAAGAAGGCGAACTTTTATATCTGAAGAAGTAATGACATTTCAAAATGGAGAACAAACGCTAACATTTGATCCAGAAGATATATCAGTATATCGTATGCCAAAAGGTTTTGGTAAAGATTCAATGATACAAGACTCTAGTTCAGACTTAAGGACAGATAAATTCATAGATGCTGTAAATTTTCAATTAAATATATTATCCACTAAAGTTGGCTTTGGGAGAGAAAGGTATAAGTTTGATGGAAATGACATTCAAACCGCAACAGGAGTTATAAGTCAAAACAGTGAAATGTTTAGAAAAATAAAAAAACACGAAATACCACTTGAATATGTAATTATTGGAATTGTAAAAACGCTTTGCTATGCTTCTACAGAATTTGGTAATTATAACATAAATGCTGAAGAAGTTAAAATTGATTTTGATGATTCAATAATTGAAGATAAAGGGGCAGAACAACTGAGAGCAAGTAGTGAAGTAGGAAATGGTACTAGAAGTAAAAAATCTTATATGAAAAATATAAGAAATATGACAGACAAAGAAATAGAAACTGAATTACAAGAAATGAAAGAAGAAAAACAAAGCAATACTGAAATATTTGGATTTGAAAACAACACAGAGGAACAACAATGATTAGTTTAATACTATATAAATTATTAAAAATGAAAACATATTATAATTTTATTTATAGATATGATAAAAAAAGAAATTTAATTATTTCAAGAAATCCAATAGATTGTGCATTAGGCATATGTAGTCCTTCTAGTGTTGTTTTTTACAAAGAAATAGAAAGGAAAGAAAATGCTAACTCCAAAACAATGGGAAACAATAGCAAGACAAGCAAGCCAAATATATAGTCAATTAGAATTAGACATAATTGAAGAAATATCAAAAAGGATAACAAATGTAGGATATGCCAATACAGTTGTACATAATGATGCTCTAATCGCTCAAGAAATGGGAATGCTATATCAAGATATTATAGGTTTAGTAAGCAAAGAAACAGAAAAATCAAAAACAGAAATACAAAAAATATTTGAAAATGCAGGAATAGAAACATTAAAATTTGATGATAAAATATATAAAGAAGCAGGGCTAAATCCAATACCAATAAAACAAAGTAAAAGTATGTTACAATTACTAACTGCTACAGCACTTAAGACTAATAATAATTTAAGCAATTTATGTATGACTACAGCAAACAATGCACAAAATGATTTTTTAAATGCAATAGATAATGCTTATTTGGAAGTTTCGACAGGAGTTAAAAGTTATTCAAGCGCTATAATAGATGCAATAAATAAAACATCAAAAAAAGGTGCAATAGTAGAATATCCAAGTGGATATAGAACAAGCATAGAAAATGCAGTAAGAATGAATATAGTAACAGGAGTAAATCAAACTTGTGGAAAACTTCAAGAAATGCGAGCAGATGAATTGGGTTGGGATTTAATGGAGATTACAGCACATGGAGGAGCAAGACCTGAACATGCAGAGTGGCAAGGAAAAATAGTAAGCAGAAGTGGTCAAAAAGGATATTTAAGTTTAGACGATATAGGATATGGAGAGCCAACAGGATTTAAAGGTGTAAATTGTAGGCATGATTGGTATCCATATTTTAAAGGTAGTACGAAAACATACTCAAACGAACAACTTGATTATTGGAAAAATGAAACTGTTACATACAATAGCAAAGAAATAAGTAAATATGATGCAACTCAAATACAAAGAAGAATGGAAAGACAAATAAGGCAAGACAAAAAAGATATTGCAGGATTAAACGGAATACTTAAAAATGCAACAGATAATAAATTGATAGAAGATACTAAAACTGAATTTGCAAAGAAATCATTAACTCATAAAACACATCAAAATATATTAGAAGATTTTATACAACAAACCTCTTTTGTAAAGGACAATTCAAGATTATATATAGGAAGTCAAGATAAAAGCATATCTAATCAAGTTTCAAATGTAACAAAAATAGCAAACAAATATAATAAGAATGTTATAGGAATGAAAGTTAATGGTATTGCAATAAAAGAAATTGGAGAACATATAATATCAAGAACATATGCAAGAAATGTAAACTATGACAAAGTTATAGATACATTGAAAAATCCAATTAAATATGGTAAAATAAGAACAGATAATAGTATGCAAATTAAAGGTTTAAACTGTACTATTGTTATAAATATGAAAACAGGAAAGTTGGTTACAGTTTTTCCAAAGAAAACAAAAAAGGAATGATAAGAAATGAAAATATTAGATAAATTTTCAAAAGAACAGAAAGCATTGCTAGACAATAATAATATTGACATAGAAAAAGATTTCGATGAAGAAAGCTTAGAAGAATTAGAAGAAAAAGTATATAATAAAATGATGGATAATTTAGATAAAAATCAAGACTTTACACCAAAAGCATCAGAATGGGAGAAAATATTAGATGTTGTTGTGGCAATAGAAAATAACCTATAAAATAATTAATCAAGACACTTTAACCAGTGTCTTTTTTATATGTAAGAGATTAGCAAATAGCTAACCTCTTATTTTTATGCCTTTTCACAGGAGCAGGCTTAAAAGAACAACTGGGAATATGTCGACGGACGATAAACGGGAGGTAAAAGTTATGGAAAATGGCGAAAAAGAAGAATTAGAGAAACAAGAAACAGCAGAAGGAAACGAAGAAGCTGGGAAAACAGGAACTCAAACTGTAAAAAATGAGGGAGAAGCTTTTAAAACATTTCAGACAGAAAAGGAATATCAAGATGCTGTAAATAGCATTTTAAAGAAGAAATTACCTTCAAAAGAAGAAATGAAAGCTTTTAAAGAATGGCAAGATAATCAAAAAACAGAAGCTCAAAAACAAGCAGAAAGAGAAGAAGAATATCAAAAAGTAAATACAAGGAACACAGAGCTTGAAAATGAAAATAAAGTTTTTAAAGCTGGTGTAAACAAAGACGATGTTGATTATGTAGCTTTTAAAGTTTCAAAAATGGAAGGTGAATTTGATGAAAATTTAGCTAAATTTTTGAAAGAAAATCCAAAATACTTAGGAAGCACAGAGCCTCAAATCGTAAAAAAAGTAGGTTCAAGCTTAAGTTTAAGTGGAAAAGAAAAAACAAATCAAAATGAAACAAATCAAATTATGAATGATTTAATTCGTTCAGCAAGAGATTAGCAAGAAAACTAGTCTTTTTTAAAATTTTATTATATGGAGGTATTTATCATGGGACAAATGATTTCAAGAAGTGATGCAGAAACTTTAATAGATGAGCAAGTTTCTAAAGAAATAATAGAGGGAGTAGTAAAAAGTTCAAAAGCAATGTCAATGTTTAGAAGATTACCAAACATGACATCCAACAAAACAAAAATGAGAGTATTAGATGCTTTACCATTAGTTTATTGGCAAGGTAGCGATAATGCAAGAAAACAAATAACAAAAATGGCTTGGGACAAAAAATATATAGTTGCTGAAGAAATGGCAGTTATAGTTCCAATTCCTGAAAATGTTTTAGATGATGCAAATTATGATATTTGGGGAGAAGTAAAACCTAGAATAGAGGAAGCAGCAGGAAAGAAATTTGACCAAGCTGTATTTACTGGTTATGATAAGCCAGCAGGATTTAGAGCAGACTTATTAACATCAGCAATTAATGCAGGTGCTAAAGTTACACCTCAAGATACAATGTATCTATCAATTGACAAGGCAATGAGCTTTGTTGAGGAAAGTGGATATAATCCAACAGGTATTTTAGGTGGAATGAATGTAAAATCAGCATTTAGAACAATGCTAGATAGTAATGGACAACCTATTAAAGGAACTGAAATTGATAGTTTATCAAAAGCATATGTTGATAATGGTGCTTGGGATAAAACAATAGCACAAATGTTAGTAGGAGATTTCTCACAAGCAGTTTATGCAATTAGACAAGATATAACATTTAAAGTATTAGACCAAGCTGTAATTCAAGACCCAGCAAGTGGAGAAATTTTATACAACTTAGCACAAGACGACATGGTTGCATTAAGAGTAACAATGAGAATTGGTTGGGAAGTTCCAAATCCAATTAATTCATTACAACCTGATGAATCTGTAAGATTTCCATTTGCTGTTATATTACCTGGAGAATATTCAGAAGGAAGAGTAAAAGTAACATTTACTGTAAAAGATACAGAAGCAGAAGCCAAACCATTAGAAGGAGCAAAAATAAACTTTAATGGTTTAATTAAGAAAACTGATGCAACAGGAAAAGCAGAATTTTACTCAAATAAAAACTCTAATGGATTATATAGAGTAATACATGAAGATATGAAGCGAGATGTACTTGGTGAAGTTGAAGTAAAAGATAGTGCTGCAAATGTTGATGTAGCTATAAGTGTAAAAAAAAAAGCGGAGAAATAGTTGTAGATCCCGAAATAACAGAGGTAACAATTACACCAGAACCTTCTCTAAAGGCAACTCTTGAAATAGATGCAAAAATAGCTGAATTAAGTGCAACAGGTGGAACAAAGCCTATAACATATTCTTTAGAAGGAAGTTCGGATAATTTTAAAGTAGAGGGAACTCAAATTAAAGCTAAAAAACAAATTGAAGAAGAAGTAACTGAAAGTGTAACTGTAAAAGCAACAGACAGTAAACAAAAAACTAAGACTGCAACAAAGGAAATAAAAATTGAAGCATCAGAAGCTGTTTAGAAAGGAGTTAAGGTATGCTTAAGTATATAACAGATAAAGAATATAAAAAGTTGTTAGAAGTTGAAAGCATACCTAACAACTTTAATAATTTAGTAATTCAAGCAAGTGAATATATTAACCATAAAACTTTTGGAAGAATTGATAAAGATAATCCTCCAGAAAAGGTTAAATATGTCACTTGCTTAATTATTGACTTACTTAATGAAAAAGAAACTAAACTATCTAAAATAGGTAATTTAAAATCACAAAATATTGAAGGTTGGAGTGAAAGTTATGCTACACCAGAAGAAATTAAATCAGACTATGCTGAAAAAATGCAAACGACTTTATCAGATTATTTATGGAATGTCGTAGGAACTGACGGAAATCCACTTTTGTATTGTGGGGTGTGTTAAAATGAGTTTTTTTATACACAAAATAACAGTTTATCATACAGAAGACGATGAAAGTTACGAACCAATCCATTTTAATGAAGTATATTTTAGGCATAACAAAAAGACTAATTTAGTAGATAAAGGACTAGAAGAAGGAAGTACAGGCTCAATTACAATACCTACTACAGAAAAAATAAATATTTCAACTAATGATTATATAGTAGAAGGAATTGTAGAAGATAAATTTGACTTATCTTTATTACAAGAAAAATATCAAGTGTTTAAAGTAGTAAGTGTTGACGATAATAGAAAAGGTGGCTTACAACATTATAAGATAGGGGTATCAGAGTAATGGCAAGTGGATTTGATATAAAAATAAAAATAAATTCAGCAAGAAAAATAGCAAAAGACCATCGGTTTAGACGAAAATGGAAAAGTGACAAGATTTTTGAGGGATGAAGCAGATAGATTAATGAATCCATACATTCCTTTTGATACAGGAATATTAAGAAGAAATAAAACTTATCCTAATAATAGTTCTATAAAATACACAAGTCCTTATGCAAAATATCAATACAATGGAAAATTAATGCTTTCTAAGAGTGGTAGTGCATGGGCAAAACTTGGAGAAATAAAAGTAAGTACTAATAAACAACTTAAATACCATACTTTTGGTACAGGACCTAAATGGGATAAGTTAATGTTGCAAAGAAGAAAAAATGATTTACTTAGAGATGTTGAGAACTATATAAAAAACGGAGGTTAAAAATGGCAGATAAATCAAAAATTGAAGAAATAAGAGATTTTATTGAAAAATGTCCATTATTAAAAAAAGGAAAAGTAAATGTAGACTATATAAAAAACAAACCTCAAAGCTATTCTGTAGATGAGACACCAACAGAACCGATATTAAACAAGTTCACAGACGGAGAAAGCAGAAGGCAAATAAACTTTGATTTTAGTATACAAGCTTCATTTAGTATTTTAGAAAACATTAAAAATTCAAAATTTTGTGATGATTTTACTGAATGGATAGAAGAACAAAACGATATTGAAAATTTACCTCAAATAGAAGGTATAGAAAGCATTGAATGCACAGGAAGAGGTACTATATTACAAACAACAGAAAGTACTGCAATATATGTAATACCTATGAAAGTCATTTATTTAAAAGATTAAAGGAGGAATGAAAAAATGGCAGAAGAAAAAGAAAAGCTAGTAAAAAGAAGTGATAAAATTGCTTTTTTGAACACAGGGTCAGCAGAAGAACCAAAATATGAAAGAATGAGAAAATTTACAGAATTGTCAAATTCAAGAAATCCACAAGAATATTCAAGACAATATGTAGATAGAGACGGAGAAGATACAGATATTACGGGATTTTCACCAGAAAAAGGTTTTGCATTTGACGAATATGCAAATAATCCAGTTCACAAAAAAATAGTTGATATTATTGAAGACGAAAAAAAGGGCGATGATGCAATAGTAGAAATTCTTGTAGTAGATAAATCAAGACCAGTTGAAGCAGGAGGATTTGAAGCAAGAAAAAGAAACTATGCTATAGTAGCAGATAGTGATGGAGATGATACAAACGCATATACATATAGCGGTTCATTTAAAAGCAATGGAGAATTTGAAAAAGTAACAGCTACTTTAGATGAAAAAGAATTAATTGCTACAATTAAAAAAAACTAATACAAAAAGTAAATAAAAAAGTGAAAATAAAAACAGAATAAGGGATTAACTTCCTTTATTCTGTTAAAATTAGGAGAAGAATATGAAAATTAGAGATATTGAAGTAAATTTTAATTTTTTAGATGCTGACGATATTGAAAAGTTTGAAAAAGAAGCTAAAAAAGTACAAGAAGAAAGCAATAAAAAATCAACACAAGAAATGACATACTCAGAGGCAATTAGAGAAGAATGTAAGATTATAGATAATTTTTTTGACAATGTGTTGGGAGAAGGAACAAGCCAAAAGATATTTAAAGGAAAAGCAAACCTAGAAGAACACATAAAAGCTTTTGAAGATATTGTAAAAGAAAAAGTTGAACAACAAAAAGGTTTAGAAAATACATTTAATAGATATAAGCCAAATAGAGAAGAAAGAAGATATAATCAGTATCATAATAGGTATAAAAAATAATGTATAAAAATATTTTATTAGATAAATTGCCACAGATTACACCAAATGGATTAAAAATTAGAACTGATTTTAGAGAAAGCATAAAATTTGAATTATTAATGCAAGATAAAAATATAAGTGAAAAAGATAAGATAGCATTTGCATTAGAGCTATATTATTATAATATATCGGAAATAAAAGATATAAAAGAAGCAATAAACGATATATTATGGTTTTATAAAGGTGGAGAAATTTTAGAAGAGGCTAGTCAAAATGAAAACAGAGAAGAAAAAGCAAAGCAAATTTATAGCTATGAATTTGATGATAAGTATATATACAGTGCTTTCTTAGAACAATATAAAATAGATTTAAATAGTATTAAATATTTGCATTGGTGGAAATTTAAAGCTTTGTTTAATGGATTAAACGAAAAAACAAAGATTGTAGAAATAATGGGATATAGAGCAATGAATTTATCTAAAATAAAAGATAAAGAAATGCGACAGCATTATAAAAAGATGCAACAAATTTATGCTTTACCAGATATGAGAAGCGAAGAAGAAAAAGAAGCGGATTTCGCGGAAAATTTATGGTAATTTGTCAATGTAAAAATTTGACAAATTTCGATAAAGATAGTATACTCTTTTCATAGAAAGGAGAAAGTAAAAATGCAATATATAGTTTTACAAGTTGTGTTAAAAGAAAGCTTTATTGGAACTGGTTCCAAAAATCTAACGGAATTAGAACAAGTCATAAATAATCAAGCAGCAAAAGGTTATAGATTACATACTATTAGTACTGCATCATCTGGAAGTAAAGGTGCCTTTGGTGGAGATAGAATACAAGCAACACTTGTGTTTGAAAAAATTGAGCAAAAAACTATGCAAAGACATTGCATTTATTGTGGACAAACAATAGATGGAAATAGTAACTTTTGTGTACATTGTGGTAAACAGCAATAAATTATAATTAAATAAAAAAGTAATAACACTTACAGAAATGTAGGTGTTTTTTTATGGAGGAAAAATGCAACAAAAAGTAAAATGTCCTTATTGCGGATACGAAATGCCTGTATGGTATGATGACAAAGCATCGAAATCTAAGGGGATTTTTATAAAATGTAAGGGTAGAAAATGTAAAAAAGAATTTGAAATAAAAATAAATTAAGTCAAGTAGTGCCATTGAGCCGATGACAGAAAGGGAACTATTATGTCAGATGGCTCAATTACAATAGATACAAAACTAAATGATAATGGATTAGAAAAAGGAATAAATAAATTTAAGACATCATTTAGTAAACTAGGAAGTATAGCAAGTACAGCATTAAAAGGTGTTACTGTAGCAATTGGAACAGTAACTACTGCATTTACAGGTTTAGTAACAGCGAGCGTTAATGCAAGAGGAGAGTTGGAGCAACAAATAGGTGGTGTTCAAACTTTATTCGCTAATGAATTAGGAGATGCAAGTGAAACAGTAATAAAAAATGCAAATAAAGCCTATAAAACTGCAGGAATGTCAGCAATAGAATATATGAGTACAGCAACTAGTTTTAGTGCAAGTTTATTGCAAAGCTTAGGAAAAGATACAGCAAAAGCAGCAGAAGTAACAGATATGGCAATTATTGATATGTCAGATAATGCTAATAAAATGGGTACATCTATGGAATTAATACAAAATGCATATCAAGGTTTTGCTAAGCAAAATTATACTATGTTAGATAACCTAAAATTAGGTTATGGTGGTACAAAGACTGAAATGGAACGACTTCTAAAAGATGCACAAAAATTAACTGGTATAAAGTATGATATAAACAATTTAAGCGATGTATATAATGCAATACATGTTGTTCAACAAGAACTTGGAATAACAGGAACGACAGCAAAGGAAGCTTCAGAAACATTACAAGGAAGCTTTGCTTCAATGAAATCATCTTGGCAAAACTTTTTAAGTGGCTCTGGTGATTTAGGACAAGTTGTAGATACTGCTACTGATGTAGTAAAAAACGTAATAAGAATAGTAAAAGAAGCTATTCCTCAAATAATCGAAAATATTGTTGAGTTTTTGCCTGAATTGCTAAAACTAGGTCAAGATATTTTAGGACAAATAATTAATGGAATAATAACTTATTTACCAATACTAATGGATAGTGCGGGACAAATATTAAATAGTTTAATTCAAGGAATAATAAATATTTTGCCTCAACTAATACCAGTTGCATTGCAAGTAATTAAACAATTTGCGACAGCTATATTAAATAATTTACCACAAATATTAGAAGCAGGAATACAAATTTTAGTACAGTTAATAGAAGGACTAGCTCAAATGCTTCCTGATTTAATTCCAGTAGCTATAAATTGTATTATAACATTAACAGAAACGCTTTTAGATAATATTGATTTGATAATAGATGCAGGAATTGAATTAATTATTGCATTAATAGAAGGTATATTTGATGCATTACCAGACTTAATTGCTCGATTACCAGAATTAATAATAAAGATTGCTACAAAACTCATAGAGCTTATTGTTGTTAAAATTCCACAAGTAGCAGTTAAATTAGTACAATCATTAATAAATGGTTTGTTTAGTTATTGGAATAAAATGCTAGAAAAAGTTAAAGAGTTTTTTAAAGGAACGATTTTTGAAGGTTTAATTAATAAAGTAGCAGATATGGCTAAAGCAGGTCTTAATCTAATAAAAGGATTATGGGAAGGCATCAAAAATGCAAAAGATTGGCTATGGGGAAAAATAAAAGAATTTTGCAATGGAATAGTAAACAGCATAAAAAACTTTTTTGGTATCCATTCTCCATCTACATTGTTTGCAGATGAAATTGGCAAAAACTTAGGTTTAGGACTTGGAGAAGGTTTTGATAATAGTTTGTCATCAGTATATAGAGATATGCAAAAGGCCGTAGAACATGAAAATGCAAAATTAACATCTAACTTAACAAGTACACATCAAATACAAGTACAAAATGAAGATAATAGGCAAGCACATTTAGAAAGCATAGACGATAATAAAGAAATAATAATAAATACAACTACTAACTTAGACAGTAAAGTAATAGCAAGAGAAACAAATAAAGTAAATAAGAGACAAAAGTTACAATACGGAATATCATAGGAGGGAAATATGGCACTGTTAAAACATGGGGATTTTGAATTTAAAAATATATTAAAAGGTGGATATAAGATAAAAGAAGATGAACCTGAAATATTATCAGAAGTAAAAATGTCTGACAGAAGTATAAAAAGAAATTATGGAGATATGCCAAAAACTTCTATAAAAATAAAATTCGGCAGACTAGATGCTGATACATATAAGGAATATATGTCTCATTTTGCAAAAGACGAAGACATATACTCTTATTTCTGTCCAAACACCAAAACAATGAAAACAAAAAAATTTTTTGTAAAGCGTCCAGAAGTATCGGTATTATCTACTGCTGTCAACGAAAAATACGACGAGTTTGAAATAGAGCTAAATCAATGCGGGGTGATCTAATATGATAGAAGTAGATGAAAGTATAAAACAAGCATATGAGGAAAGTACTACTCAAATTGATAGAATTATATTAGACGGACAATCCTATAGAATATCTAAGGTAGATTATGACGATGATTGTTACGAAGATGGAAATATATTTGGCACAGCAATTGCAAGAAGTTTAGAATTTGAAATAGAAAATACAGTAGATTTTGAGAAAAAAGAATTTGAATATCAAACAGGTATATATATAGGTGATGAAGTTAAGTGGATTAGTCTAGGAAATTTTATAGTACAAGATATAGAGCCAAATGATACTACAAATATAAATAAGGTAATATCAATGGATTATATGTTGAAATCTAACATAGAGTATAAATCTCAATTAGATTATTCATCAGGAAAAATAACTATGTTGGAGGTTATGGAAGAAGCCTGCCGACAATCAGGATTAGAATTAGCAACAAAGAATTTTGTAAACAGTGATTTTATAGTAGATAGTAATCAATTTTCAGCAGGAAGTTTGAATAGACAAGTATTTAAAGCAGTAGCCCAAATGAGTGGCACTTTTGCTAAAATTAGAAATGATAATAAATTGCATTTAGTTATACCAAAGCGAAGAGTGCTTTTAGTTAAAGAAGTAGATGCAATGACGGTAGAAGAACTAAATAAGTTGCCTGTAAGTATGTTAGCAGATTGCAAAAATAAATATACAACATCTTCGTATGAAGAATTAATTTTAAAAAGAAATACCCATCCAATAAATTTAATAAGCTTAGGCATGAGCGACATAGAAGGGGAAAATGTAGTGCTAAGAGATGAAAAAAGTATAGCTGAAGACGGAGAAAATAGCTTAGTAATAAATGATAATCCATTTGCCTATACTCAAGAGAAGAGAGAGCAGTTAATCACTGCTCTTTTTGATTCAGTAAAAGGATTTGACTATACTTCTTTTGAAATAAAAGGACAATCTAAACCTTATTTGGAAACTGGCGACGAAGTTGCAGTAATAGATAAAGAAAAAAACGTTCGTCATTCGTTTCTTTTTAGATTTAATTATAAAAGTCCTAATGGTCTTGATAGTGAAATGTCAGCACCTTCAATAATTAAAGCAACAGTTAATTATCAAAATGTTTTGTCATCATTAGATATTGCAAAAAGAACAGAAATAATCGTAAATAAGCAAGAGCAAAAAATTACTGAAATAGTGCAAGAACAAACAGAAACTTCAGAAAAATTAAGTAAACATGAGCAAACGCTAGATAGTATAACAGATACAGTAAGTAACGTAGAAACAAAATTAGAGAATGATTATTATACAAAGACAGAAACAAATTCTCAAATAAAACAAACGGCAGACAGTGTAACAAGTAGTGTGTCTAAAACTGTAACAACAGCCAAGCAAGAAGCAATAGACAGTGCCAATTCGAGCACAGACAGTAAATTAAAAAATTATTACACTAAAACCGAAACCAACTCACAAATAACACAAAAAGCAGATAGTATAACAAGTGAAGTAAATAAATCTATATCAACTGCAAAACAAGAGGCAATTGATTCAGCTAATTCATCTACAGATAGTAAATTAAAAGATTATACTAAAACAGTAGATATGAATAGCAAGATTACGCAAACGGCTGAAAATATAACAAGCGAGGTAAACGCAACAATAACAGAAGCAAAACAAGAGGCAATTGATAGTGCTAATGCTAATACAGATAATAAGTTAAAAGATTACAGCACAACAACACAAATGAACTCTAAAATAGAACAAACGGCAGAAAGCATAAGTACAGAAGTAAGAAAGAAGGTAGGAAATGATGAGATTATTTCAAAAATTAATCAATCTGCTGAAGCGGTCGGTATCAATGCGAATAAAATTAATTTAACAGCAAATGACGTTTTAAATTTAATAGCAGGAAATACTATAAATCTAACAAGTAAAAACATTACCATTTCAAGTGATGCTTTGTCAATAGATAAATTTGGTTATATAACAATTAAAGGAAAAAAACAAGGAGCAGACTTATTTCGAGTAGAAACCATTGATGGAGCTACATTTTCATATATACAACCAATAGGAGCAGGCTTTATTAATAAAAGTTCTGAAGATGGAAGTGTATATATAACTGCTGGCAATATTTCAACTATCGATGTAAACGGAACTGACGGAAGTACATGTATACGCAATATAGGAATAAGTACACCTCAATTATCGTTAACTAAAAGTGATTCAATAGTATTAAGTTCAGGAACTGGCGCGAATTATGTTGGAACTGGTAGTGAATATAACGGAATAACAACAAGCTTAAGAGGTAATACAGTAAGACTTTATGCCCATAATGGCGGAGGAGTTTATCTAGGTTATAGTGGAAGTACGGCTATAACGTCAGACGAAACCCAAAAAGACATATACGAAATAGACGATAAGTATATAGATTTTTTCAATAAAATAAAACCTATTACCTATATATATAAGAAAAGAGGACATAGAAATCATATAGGTTTTGGAGCAAGGCA
>CANRGE010000039.1 GCA_947630065.1 uncultured Clostridia bacterium | reverse complement strand
AGCGACCGATAGAGGTTCGAGTCCCCTTGGGCACACCAAACAAAAAACAAAAATAATTATGAAAAAATAGTTAATCAAAATTGTTATTAGCAAAACTATAAAATTGAGGTTAATATGAATGTAATTAATAATAAAGAAAAATTTATGAAAGAGGCATTAAAACAGGCAAAAAAAGCATATGATAAACTAGAGGTCCCAGTAGGTGCAATCATTGTAAAGGATGGAAAAATAATTGCAAAAGCATATAATCAAAAGGAATGTAAAAATGATACAACAAATCATGCCGAAATTTTAGCAATAAAAAAAGCTAGCAAAAAACTAAACAGTTGGAGACTTATAGACTGTGATATGTATGTAACTTTAGAGCCATGTAGCATGTGCGCTGGAGCATTAATTCAATCAAGAATTAGAAAGGTTTACATTGGAGCACTTGATGAAAAAACAGGTGCATGTGGTTCTGTACTAAACTTGTTAGAAGACTATAAATTTAATCATAAGGTTGAGATTGAGACAGGGGTTTTAAAAGACGAATGTGAAAATCTTTTAAAGGACTTTTTTAAAACTCTAAGGAATCTTAAAAAGAAAGGATAAGAAAGATATTGATTCATATCAGTGATAAATTAAAGAAAGCCATAAAATTAAGTATAGTTATTTTAGTTATAGCAATTGTGATTGCATTTGCTATTTTTTCTGTTATGAAATATGAAGTTGAGGGAGAAAAAGAAGTACCATTTAAATTAGGAAAAATTATAATTATTAGTTCTGCTACATCTGATGATGTGGATAATAGTGAACAACAAGTTGAAGATAATAATCAAGTAGATAATCAAGTAGAAGACGGTAGTGCAAGCCAAACAATTGATGAACAGCAACAACAAGAAACTGAAAGCTATATTTGGAATAAAAAGGTAATTCAAACAAATGATGTGTACATATATTTAGATAAAAATACAGAATATGCGGAAAGTCAATCAATAAAAAGTGTAAAAATAGAAAACATAAAAATGTTGCAAAATGTAAATGTGGGTAAAATTCAAGTATATATGCCAAACAGTCTAGATGATGCAGTATATAAATATATAAATGAATTTCTTGTAAATTCCACATTAACATACACAGGAGCTGAAATGGATAATAAAAATAATCTACAAATTGGAAATCAAGGTGGATGTGTGTGTTTAAGCTTTGCAAATGTTGGGCTAGACCAATATAAATCAAATGATGATCAAGAGATACAACAGGGGGCGGCAATTTTGGAGAAAATGAATATTTCAAATAGTGATTTAAAATTTAAAGTTTCATTTGATTTAGTTGTTGAAGTACAAGGAATGACATATAGAACAAATATTGCATTAGATATGCCAGTGGATGAATTGGTTGGAAAAAAGGAAACACATACAGAAATAACTCAGTTTGATGATGTGGTTTATAAGAGATGATTAATTAGGGACGCGTCCCTATGGAATTAAAAAATAAAATAAAAATAGAAGAACTCTAATTTAACAATTAGAGTTCTTTTTTCCCTAAAGAAACAATAAATCTAGCATAAATTTTGTAATAAATTAAAAAAAAAAAAACATAAATGTAAAGTAAGCGCAAAAGTAGTATTTCCGTAATACAAAAAGAAAAATGCATTGTTTTGAATAATTGATTTCCCTATTATTTATTATTAAAATAAAAATAATAAATAATAAAAAGATAATATAAAGACCATGAATTCAAAAGTAAAGGAGGTGCAGTTGAGTTGTATGATAGAAAAAAACAATTTCTTAAAATTACATTATTTTTAATAGTTTTCATCATACTAGTCATCTCCTTGATGAATATATTTAAATTGGGGGAATCAAAGTATGTATTTACACAATCTAAGACTGTAGAAGTGACATTTCATAAATTAAAATTAAGTTATACAAACATAAATACAGGCAGGTCTTTTATAACATTACAAGATGCTATAGATAATATAGTATCAGAGGATACACAAACAATACGAGTAATCAATGATGTAACTGAAGAAAATGAAATAGAAAATGATAAAAATATAATATTAGACTTGAACGGACTAACCATAACATTAAATGATGTAAGTTTATCAAATAAAGGAACATTAACAGTAGTAGGAGATGGGGAAATAACAAGCACTTCTGAAACTATAAAGAATCATGGTAAATTAATAAAACAAGGCTTAGGGGCAATTAATTCTGAGAGTAGTTATGCAATCAATAATGATTCAAACGGAACAGTCCAAATAGATAGTGGAAATATTACATCAAACCAAGGCTATGCAATAAATAACGAAGGGGGAAGTGTAAATACAACAGGGGTAAATGTTACATATAATTTTAATGATGCAAATGATATGACTAAATGGAAATATATCAATAGTCCCAGATTTACAACAACTTATAATAGTGAGAAAAAAATGAATAATATATCGTTTACAGGTGGGTCAGGATTTGAAATAATATATTGCCCAATAAAAACAGTTGTTGGACAAACATATACTATAACATTTGATTATCAGGTACTAACTGAATATAATAGCATACTTGGTTACTCTGGAGTTGGAATACAAGTATTAGATAGAGAACCATCAAATGGTGATAACACAGGTTCAAACACAGTAACTGAATATTTAACAACAACAGTAAATGAAATTGCAACAGGAAGAACTATCACCTTTACAGCACTAAGTGACACAACATATTTTGCATATAACTTTGGAATGGCAGAAGATTATAAACAAATGTCATTTAATATAGGGAATTTAAGATTAAGTGAGCAGATAGCCTATAACACAAAAATAGGCGGATTGCCAGATATAATATTAAATGGCAAAAATAATATTAAAGAACATATAATTTGGTATATGGAAGATAAAAAAGAAGTTACACAAGATATGCAAATACAACAAGAAGACATAATATGCAATGGATACATAAATAGCAATTATGATGTCAATAATGAAGATAACAATGAAAATCAAGTAGAATACAAAAAAGTAACAGGAGCAACTATCAAAGGTTTAGAAGGTGGAATAAAAAATATAAATGCAGGTTCAATAGAAATAAAAACTGGTCTTATTGAATCAAATGGAGAAACAGGTGTAGCAATATACACAGAATCAGGCCATATAAAAATCACAGGAGGAAAGATTATATCAAAACTTTCAACAGCTTTAGATTTAAATGGTCAGTTTGATGTTACAATAATAGATGGAATAATCATAGGTAAAACATATGGAATATCATGTGAAAGTGAATCAGATCAATCTGCACAGCTAAATATAGGAGAATGTAATATATATGTATATGTAGGCAAACCAACCATAAAAGGTGAAAGTGAAGCAGGTATACAAATAGGAAATGCTGAAGTAAATTTTTATGATGGTAGCATAATCGGCCCTAAAGAAAAAGCTATAATAGGTGAAATTACAAATATTCCTAAAAAAGCTGTAATTCAGAAGGTTACAAGTACTTCAACAGAGACATTAGTATTAAATATGAACATATATTATGCAGAATATAATAAACAAAGTAATGAACCAGTAGAAATATATGAAACATTGAGTGAAGCTTTGAATAATGCATCAGATGGAAATGTTATTATGCCATTAAGAAGTGTTACACAAATAGGAGACGTAACACTTAATTCTACTGAAACAAATAAAAAAATAACACTAGATTTGAACGGAAAAAAGATAACATTAGATAACGGGTCAATTATAAATAATGGGAATTTAACTATAACTGGTGAAGGGAGTATAACAAGTGCTACAAATGTTATAAACAACAATGGAACCATAATAAAAAACGGAACATGCACAATTAATTCAGATGCAGGGTATGCAATTAATAATAGTTCAAATGGTAAAGTTCAGTTAAACAATGGGAATATCACATCAGGTTCAAATTATGCAATTAATAATGATAATGGAGATGTGAAAGTAACGGGTACAAATGTAACATACGATTTTAATGAAGCAAATGATATGACTAAATGGATGTATGTATATGAAGACAGATTTAATGTAAATTATGATGCTGAACAAAAAATGAATGAAATAAGAATAACAGGAGGACCAAATTATGAACATATATATTGTCCAATAAAAACAATAGTAGGTCAAACATATACCATCACATTTGACTATCAGGTAATAAATGAATATAAAGGCTTGTCATCTAATCCTGGTGTGGGAGTAGAAATATTAAGAACAGAACCTAGCACTACTTCTGGTGCATCAAATCCAGAGTATTTGCCAACATATATAACAAAACATAAGAGAGAGATGTCAATAACATTTACTTCTAACAGTGAAATAGTATATTTAAATTTCAATTTTGGTTTAGCAGAAGACAATATACCAATGCGTTTCAAAATTGGAAATATAAAAATGAGTGAAAATGTAGCTTTTGGAGAAAAAATAGAGATATTACCAGAAATAACGCTAAAAGAAGACGTAAAAATAAATAATGATGTAGGTTGGTATAAAACTACACAAAAAGAAAATAAAGTAACACCAGATACAGTATTACAAAAAGAGGATATAGTATATTATGGATATGTAGGAGAACAGTCAGGTAATGAAGAAAATAGGACAAGAATAAAAAATGCAACTATAAGTGGATTGGCTGGGGGTATAAAAAATAGTTCCTCAGGAAATGTAGAGATAAATGGAGGACTGGTTCAAGCAGAAGGAAAACATGGTATAGCTATACATACGAATTCAGGGAGTATAAAAATTTCTGGTGGAAAAGTTATTTCAACAGGTTCAAAAACAGACACAAATGAGTGCAATCCAGATGCAATCGTAGATGAAGGTAATACAGTATTTGAAATCTCAGGAGCACAAATTACATCAAATAGTGCAACTGCATTATTGCTAAATAATGATTCAAAATTAACAGTTATATCAGGAAATATAACTGGTTATACATATGGTATATTATATAATGATGTGTCAGTAAAAACAGAGCCTATAACCATGGGAAAAGATGATGATGTAGTAAAAGATAAAACACCGATTATAAAAGGTCAAAGAAATGGTGGTATTAAAATTGCAAATTCAAGTGTGAATTTTTATGATGGCTCAATAATTGGACCATCAGGTATGTCAATAAATGAAAGTATGATTTTAAAAACGCCGGATAAATATAAAACAAAAACAAGCAAAAGTGGCTCTACAGATACAACTACATTAGATAGTGATGATGAAGTAGTCTACTATATTGAGTATGATGTAACTGGAGATGCGATGGGCTTATATACTACATTAAAAGAAACATTTGAAAATGCAGTAAATGGTACTATAATCAAACCAATTAAAAATACAACAGAGGTAACCGATGCTACAATTTATAAAGATAAAATTGAAAATGTTGTATTAGATTTAAATAAAAAGAATATCACATTTGTTGATTCAAGTATTATAAATAATGGAAAATTAACAATTATAGGGGAGGGAAATATAACTGGTAATTCAAATACTATAGATAATAATGGAACTATAATAAAAAAAGGATTATCTACAATTAGTTCAAATGGGGCTTGTGCAATAAAAAATAACTCAAATGCTAAGATTCAGTTAGATAATGGAAATATTACATCTGCTTCTAACTATGCAATTGACAATGCTGGAGGAAGTGTAGATGTATCAGCAGTAAATGTAACATATGATTTTGATGAAGCAAATGATATGAATAAATGGATGTATGTATATGAAAACAGATTTGAAATAACTTATGATAACACAACAAAAATGAATAGCATAACATTTAATGGAGGATCTGGGTACGAATCAGTATATTGCCCTATTAGAGTGATAAAAGGACAAACATATACATTAACATTTGAATACCAAATATTAACTGATTATAATCCATTAAACAACTCTATTCCAGGAATGCCAGCAGGTGTATCTAGTAGCTCACCAAGTGGTGCTTGGAATCCAGGGACATATTTAAAAAATAAAGAAATGGATAAAGTGGAAGAAATGTCTTTTACTTTCACAGCAGGAAGTGATATGGAGTATCTTGCATTTAATTTTGGACTTTTGGAGGATGACAAAGAAATTTTATTAAAAATAGGAAATGTAAGATTAACTGAAAATTTTGAGTATGGAATAAGTATTGGAACATTACCAGCTATAACATTAAATGATGGTACTACAAAAGTAGATAATGTTGGTTGGTATTCTGATACATTAAAACAAGAGAAAGTCTCATTAGATGCAGTTATAAATAATAATGTAGTATTCTATGGACATATAGAAGAAAATGCAGGAAATATTGGAAATATAGATACTAACACAAGAATTCAACATGCAGTTATAAGTGGTTCAGAAGGCGGAATAATGAATGATTTAGGCGGAATTATAGATGTAAGAAATGGCACTATTAAAGCACAGGGGCAAGATGGTGTAGCTATATATGCAAAATCAGGTGAAATAAATGTTTTTGGTGGAGATATTATATCGGAATATGGAAATGCATTTTGTTTGGATGGGGAATCTAATGTAAATGTAGTTGGAGGTAATATAAAAGGTAAAGCATATGGAATATGGAGTAAAAATCTGTTGGATGAAACAGCTTATTTGAAAATTGGAAATGATGATGAGATTGTGAATGTAAGTAAACCAAGTATTTCAGGCGAAACAGGAGCGGGGATATTAATGGGTAATGATAGTGTGGAATTCTATGATGGTGTGATAGTTGGGACGACAACGACACCATTGGTAGAAGAGATGTTTTCGAAAATGCCTGAGGGGTATGGTTTGGGAAGAGTTGGAAAAGGAACAAAGGAGACGGTGACGTTGGAGCAATTGGGGATGGGTAATTAAAAATTACTTGTCCTTGATTTTTTCCCCCTTTTTTTTCTCCGAGTGGGTTGGGAAAAAAGGGGTATAGGTGTTTGTTCCGTAAGCAGTTTTGGGGGATTGTAATAGGATTTTTTGTAAAAAGATATGAGAATGTAAAATTTGTTTGAAACTTTAATATCCGTAGGGTGTGGAGGTAATTGTGCTGTTGGGGCATGGTTGACTTCACTTTTTTTATTGTTAAAATAAAAGTAAATGTAGTAAAAAAACATGAGAAAAATGAAAGGGTAAGGTGTACGGATGATGAGAGATAGAATACGCGGTATTTTAAATACATCTAAGAAAGATTTCGCTGTTATATTAGTAGTATTGAGTGTAATTTCAGTAATATTAATAAGTTCAGCAATATTTGGCTTTGTAAAATTAAAAGAAGTGCAAAGTAGAGAAGTTGCATATAATGCTGAGCAATTGAGGACTTTGGAGTATAAAACACTAACAAAAGAAGAGGAATATGCAGACGCAAACAATTATGTAAAATTTGCGCCTTTTTTTGCTGAGGATTATAAAGATGATGAGTACTCAGAAAAACGCTTAGGAGCATGTAATGAGATAGGAAAAACAGAGACAATGTACATTCAAGTTGGTGTTGAGCAAGAAGGTCACTTGGAAAATGGAGTTATTACAATCAATAGTAAAAACTTTATGTATAGAACTCAAATGCTAAAGAATTCTATTTTGAAGAATAATTGTGTATCAGGAAATTTGAAAAGAGTAGAATTAAATGAAATTAATGCTGGAAATACATTATTGATTACAGGAGATATATATGCAAATATAACAAGTGCGGATGATTATTCAAGAGAAAATGAGATAACTTTAACAGGAACATGGGTTCCAGATGATGCTAGTAAGGAATCAGTAGAAATAAACAAAACAATAAACTTGACAGTGGATTGGTATGGAACAGCAGATGCAAGTATTTACGCACCATATACAAGTATAAATTTAACTGACTTCAGAACATCAAGTAATAAGACAATAGAATTTGATTTTACAATAGATGAGACAAAATTACAATTATTACCAAAGCAAAATGTAGTAGATGTAGCAGTTCCACAAATGTTTGGAGAATATCCAGAAGAAGTAACATGTAAAAATCAATGGGTTACAGCCACTTATGATGAAGATAATCATAAGTTACATATAGTAAGGCAAAATAAAGCAAATACTAGCACATATACAGTAGTAATGAAATACTCACAAGAAGCATATGACCAATTGTATAATGGATATACAATGTCAGCAGAAATAGAAGGATATTATGAATGTTACAATAACAAAAATAAGCAATTTAATAATGAGCAATTTGAAGGTCAAACAGAAGAAGAACCAGGAATATTCAAAACAAGAACAGTAAACACAACAAAAGGAATAAGTTTTTACACATATAATGCAGTTATAGCAGACTATAATTTCTCAACACGAATAGATAACAAAAGCTATATAACAGAGCCAACCAAAGGCTGGGCATTATCAAAGGAAAACCTAATAAATGCATATGACGAAAGCAAAGCAATAGGAAAAATGGACTACACAGTAATGTGGTCAGTAGCAAAGTCAAAGAAAGAGACAACAACAAATGATGGAATAATAATGAAAGAGATTGAACAAGAAGGTGGATATGGAGATACATGGAGTGGTCGTAAAATGAGCGACTATGTAAAAAACACAAAAATATACTTCGAAAATTCAAACTTTATTCCAGAAACAGGATATGTAAAAGTATATGATAATGATACAGATACATTGATAAAGGAATTTACATATAAAGAATTAAGTGAGTATAATTCACCAGAAAAAAGCTACAAATATGATGCACCAATAACACACATAAGAATAGAAACAAATGAAGGCAACCCACAAACAAGTGCATTTCTAAGGGTGTATAGCATAAAAGAAGTAAATCTTGAAGCAGTAAAAGAAAAAATATCAAAAGAAGAAATGGCTAAAATAGAAGTAATAAAAACAGACTTAAATGGTCAATTAACAAGTGGGGCATCAGTAACAGGATCAGATGAATGTATGTTAGCAGTAGAAAAATCATATTCAACAATAGAAGTGTCAAATAATACATTATCAGCAACTGCAACAGAACCAGTAGAAGAAACAATATCTATACACGTACCAAGTAAAACAGTCTCAACAGCAAATTGGAAAAATGGAGAGTTTCTAGTAGCTTTTGAAACATCAAGAGCAAATGAAAGTGAATCACCATTATCATATGTTGAGTTAAATAGTGTATCAATGGAGTATCAATCTGTACAAATATCAGGATATGAGCTAATAAAAAAGAACGGAAAATATTTTATAAAAATAGTAACAAAAAATGATAACGAACTAACAGGCTTTGAAATAAGGATAAAATGCAAAGTGCTAGTAAATCCAATGGTATCATCATCAACAATAAGAGTAAACTTGTATTCATATAATGAGTATTTAAATTTATATCATTATGGAACAAGAGATACATATGATGTAAATGATAATGAAAACACAAATGAAACAGTAGGCTTTAGCTCAGACACAATAAATGTAACATCATTAAATACATTTATGACAGTAGAAACATTATCAAACTATAATAAAGCCGGAGAGGTTACAATTGCTCCAAATATTGCAGAAGTGGAAAAAGAATCTTCTGAAAATGTAACTGAAAATGGAAAAGCAACAGCAAAAGTAAATGTAAGTTTGATAAATAACTATGATAAGGGAGAAGTAAATAATGTAGTTATTATTGGAAAGATACCATTTCAAGACAATACATATGTAGATAGTGACACAGCTTTAGGCTCAAAATTCACAACTACAATGGTAGAAGGAATACAGTTACCAGAAGTAATGTCAGAGACATTAAAAAATGCAACGAAAATATATTACTCAGAGGAAGACGACCCAAAATTAGAAAATTCAAAGGCAGAAAATCCAGAAGATGAAAAAAATACAACAGGTGGAAAGGTAATAGACAGTATAACTGAAGACTGGCTTAATGAACATGGCTTTAAGGAATATAATGAAGGAGCAGACCTATCAAAAATAAAATCATACTTAATAGTAATAGAAAATGGACAAAACCTAGCGAGATCAAGAACATACACATTCAGTTATAAAATATCAATACCAGATAACGCAGGAATAAATGATGTATCATATAGTTGCCATAAAGTATGGTATGACTACACGTCAGAAAGTACAAGACTACCAATGGAATCACAACCAACAAAATTAGGCTTAAGAATAGTAAAATACTATGACTTTGAAGTAGAAAAAATAAAAGAAAACACAAGCCACCCAATACAAGGAGCAAAATTCAAATTAACAGAGATAAATACAGAAGCAACTGAAGATGAAGAAACAAAAGAAGTATCAAGAATAGTAACATCAAATGCAGGAGGAAAGCTAAGTCTAACAGACTTAAGAGTAAATCAACCATACAGTTTCCAAGAAATCCAATCACCAGAGGAGTATGAGTTAGATGAAAAGATTATTAGATTTAAAGTTGTAGAAAACAAGGATATGTCAGATGGAAATACAGTTGCATATAAAGTTGTATTCTTAACAGAAACCAATGAAGAAGTCGAAGATAGTGGAAAAGCAGAAGATGGTAGTGATGTTGATAATGTAAACAAGTTTGATGAAAAAGTAACAATTGAACAAAATAAAGAAGGAAAATATGTATTAAAATCAAAAATCACAAATAAACCAAAATTTCAATTAAACATAACCAAAACAGAAAACGAAGGTGATCAACCATTACCAGGAGTAGTATTCACAATAAATGGAAAAAGTATAGTAACTGATACAAAAGGAAAAGCCTCAATAGAAAATCTAAAATTAAATGAAGAATACACATTAAGAGAGTCATATGCAAAAGGCTATTACTTAATGAAAGATGTAAAATTTAAATTAACAGAAAGTGAAGAAGGAAAATACACTGTAGAATACATAGACGGAAGTTCAGAAACACCAGAATGTACATTCCAAGAAGTAGACGGCAAAAGCAGTGGACAAAACGATTTAATCCAAGTAAATGTAAATATAACAAATGAAAAAATACCAACATATAACCTAAAAATAAAAAAAGTAGATGAAGCAAACAATGAAACAACCCTATCAGGAGCAACATTCTACCTAGAAAGAAATGATTTACAAAACAGCGAATTCTTCACAACAGGAGAAGATGGAACTATAAGTATAACAGACTTATATGCAAAAGTAGAAGATAAAGAAGGTATAACAGGAAAATACACATTAAAAGAAACAGGCTCACCAGCGGGATATTTGAATAATAGGGAAGAAATAAACTTTGTTGTAAGCACATTGCAAGAAGATGAAGAAGATGAAGAAACAGAAGAAAATAAGCCACAGGTTGCTGTAAAATTAATAAAATCTACAATTGAAGAAGGTCAAGAAGAAGAAGCATCAATAAATGATTTTGATACAATAAGTGATATACAAGTAGAAGGAAACACAGTAACAATCACAATACAAGATAAACCGCTATTCAAATTAACCAAAGTAGACCAAGCCACAAACCAACCACTAGCAAACGCAGACTTCATAATCTATGAATTAAACGAAGACGGAACAATAAAAGACATGGCCAAAGACGCAAACGGCAACTACGTAGGAACACTACAAGAAAACGGAAAATACACAGTAACAACAAATGCCCAAGGAGTAATAACCCTAGCCCTAGGTCCAGGAAACTATAAAGCCATAGAAACAGGCTTCCCAGAGGGATATGAGGAAGAATTACACTCAGAAGTGTTTACAATTTCAGGAGGAAAAGAAGATGATAAAAGTCAAATAAAAGATCCTAATATGTCAATAGTACCAATAAACTTTTCGGAAATAAAGTATGAAAATGAAACGCAAGACGAAATAATGATAGAAACAATTGAAGATCTAGTTGATTTAGAAATAAAAGTAAACAACGGAGAAGCGTGTTCAGATGTAACAGTAAAATTAATGAACGATTTAGATTTTACAGATAAATCATGTTATAAAAACTCAGAAGAAGTCTATAAAGGCTCTGATGGTACAGGTAGTGGTGATTTAAATGATGACGGATATAGTAACACAATATTTGAAGAATTAACTAACCAAGATGCAAAAGGATTTACTCCAATAGGTGGAACCACACCATTTCAAGGAATATTTGATGGACAAGGTCATACAATAAAAAATTTATATATAAATAGAAAAAATAAAGAAAAACTAGGATTATTTGGATCTATAAAGGGTGCTAAAATATGCAATTTAACTATAACTGGAAGTATAAAAGGAAAGAATAATGTTGGTGGAATTTGTGGGGATGCTCAAGGAGGAAGTACTGCAGTACTTATTGAAAATTGCAATAATGAGTGTACAATTGAAACAACAGGATTACTAGTATCAACAGGAACAAATGTAGGCCGGTATAGTAGGTTCTTTTAATGGAGTTGGGCTAAAAATAAATAATTGTAAAAATAATGGAATAATAAATGGCTCAGATTATATATCACGGAATAGTAGGATATATTTCAGGAAGTCAAATAGAAATAAGAAATTGTAACAATGATGGAAATATAAGTGGTAATCGTGTAGGAGGAATACTTGGAGGTAGTCCATCCGCAAATCAAGTACATATTGAAAATTGCAATAATGAGTGTACAATTAGATCATCAGGAAGCGGTACAGGTCGGAATAGTAGGATATTTCTCAGGAGGTGAAATGGAAATAAGTAACTGTAAGAATAATAGTAAAACTATTAGTAGTAGGCAATCAGAATATCGGTCAATTTGGAGGTATTGTAGGGTATATAGAAAACGGAGGTAGAGTAAATATACTGAAATGCTCAAATACAGGTAACCTACCAAAAGGCGGTGATGTAGGAGGAATAATTGGTGATGTTTATGGTTGTGGCCTACTTAATATAAAAGATGTATCAAATACTGTGGATATATCAGGATCATTTGCTGGAGGAATAACAGGTTACGCAGTAAATATTTCAGCGATTAATATAATAAATGCAACAAATACAGGAAACGTAAATGGTGAAAGCTATAATGCAGGTGGATTAATAGGGTATGAAAATAACTCAAACAGGAACAATAGCTGTATATACATTAAGAATTGTAGCAATGAGGGAAGTGTTACAGCTAAGGATTCTACAGGATATATAGGAGGATTAGTAGGATACACACAAGATAGTAATGCTATCACAATATATATAATACAATCTTGTAATACAGGAGATATAAATTGCACCAATGCAGGCGGTGCTTCTAGAGGTGGATTAATAGGATGTATAGGTGGAAGATCCTCAGATAATAAAAACGTATACATAAAATCATCATATAATACAGGGAATATAATAGGATTAGATAATAGTAATAGTGGATACAATGGAGGATTAATTGGACAAAGTGGAGGTAATCAGCTACAAATTGAACAAAGTTATAATACAGGTAAGATAGATAAATGTGGATATATAGGTGGATTGATAGGCCTTACAGATAGTAAGTCAACAAGAATATATAAATGTTATAATTCTGGATTTATTGAATGCAGTGAGCGCACAGGAGGATTAATCGGACAACTGAGCAGTTCGAGCACAAATATTAATATACAAGACAGTGATAACCTAGGTAATATTGTACAACTTGGAAACTATGAATTATCACGTCCTGAAGTAGGAGGAATTATAGGATATTCATATTCAAGTTGTAATATTGAAAATTGCTCTAATCAAGGAGATATTGTAACTTATAATGCAGAAGATGCCTATCACGGTGGATTAATTGGACTCGGTGGTGGAACTATAAAAGGCAGTTCAAATTCGGGAGACATTACTGCAGTTAATGTACAAGACAGTTTTTATATTGGAGGTCTAGTAGGTAGCGGAACAGGAAACATACAAACATGTGATAATTCAGGAGACATAACAGTAAATGGTAAAGGAGATAGTCAAGGTTATTCTTTTGCAGGAGGAATAGTTGGATATACCAGTAGTGGTATGAATGTAAGCAATGCTTATAATACAGGAGACTTAAGTATTAGTTCGTCATTTGCAGGTATATATGCAGGAGGAATTCTTGGTGGTCCCTCTAATTTACCAATAATTTCTTGTTACAATGAAGGAGATATAAAATATAATGGCTCTGTTAGTGGCTATTTATATGAAGGTGGTATTGCAGGTAATAATAGTGCCTTAATTCAAGATTGTTATAATACAGGTGAAATAAATAGTCATAGTAATAGTAGCTCTAGTCAAGGATATATGTCTACATATATAGGAGGAATAGTGGGAGAAGGTAATGCTATTGTAAATTGTTATAATACAGCTTCTGTATGTGATGATATTTCATTCTGTAACACAAGCAATAATAACTATGTTGGACCAATATATGGAAAATCAGGTAATAGTGGAACAAATTATTATGAAGAAGACATAGATGTAGTAGGAAAAGTTCAAGGTTCTAGAAATTATTGTACAGCATGTTCAGAGGAATATATGAAATCAGAAGAATTCTTTAACATAATAAAGGGTAAAGGTACAAAATGGATACATGAAGAAAATCAATATCCTACATTAGACATAGCAGTATTAAACAATTCAAGTGAAGTAACAGAATTAACAATTGGAAATAATAAAGAAACTTTTGATATAACTACACAAATAGGTAGTTCAGGTGGAACAGTTAATGGAAGTTACACTTCAAAATACATAGCTCAGAATAATATAAAATGGGTTGAAACTGTAAAATATGGAGAAAAAAGTACTAAAACCATTGATATAAAGCCAAATAGTAACTACATAATACAAAAAATCACTGTAAATGGCGAAGAAATAGGATTTACTATAGATGAACAAGGAAAATGTACATTACCAAAAGGATACTTTGAAAATGTAACAGAAGATATAAACATAGTTGCATACTTTGTTAAGAAAAGTGGTTCAATAATAATCAACAAGGAAGACAAAGAAGGAAATAGGTTGGCAGGTGCTAAATTTAAGCTAGAGTCAGATGCAGTAACGGAAAGTAATGTACTAAGAGATTTAACAAAGAACGGTGATTATGGATTTAAAAAAGATGATAGAGGATATATTGTCCCTGAAGCCAATATACCAAATGGTAGTACAGCAAGTTCATATTATGTAGTTGACTTGAAATCAGAAACTGAGCCTACATGTGTTGTAATGAATGTACATGATGGAAGTAACGGAACATTATATGCTACAATAGCTGAAGATACAGAAGCACCAGAAGCAGATGAAAATGAGGATTTCTTGTATATGAAGACATCAAACAATAAGGATGAATATTTTGTAAGTGAATTATTAGAGCCAGGTAAAATATATTATTTACATTTAGGATTTGATTGTACTTCAACATATTATGATAGCCAATATATATACATGAAAACCATAAAAGCAGTAACTGTGAGTGAGTTAGAGTGTGAATTATGTGGAGATGATGACTTTGAGGAAGAAAACAATGGATATGTTGTAGAAAATGTTACAGACACTGGAAATAATGCATACATTCCTATTGATTTAACAGAAATGTCTGGAAATTACCAAGTAGAATTTGATATTAGTTTAAATAATATAACGTTATGGGGAAGGATAACAGAAGAAGAGGACATTCCAACTTTTAATTATGGTGAATACTTTATGAATATTTATGAAAATAAAGTAAGCAAAACTAGCGTTACTGATGTGCTGAAAGGTGGAAAAAAATATTATTTACATATTAAATATTCTTATCGTGCAAACAGTGAAAGTGTACCTGGAATGCTTGAAATCAGTAACATTAAATTACTAGAGGAAATAACAGGACTAAGATATGAAACAAACCCAAATGGTCAAATAATAGAACAAGTACCAGATGGAACATATACGATTACTGAAATAAAAGCACCAGAAGGTTATAGCATAAATAAAGAACCACAAACATGTACAGTATCAAGCGCTGATGAAACAAGCAAAGAAGTAACAATAAAAGATGACAAACTAAAAGAAGTAGTAATCCACTACTACCTAAAAAATACAAACGACAAAAACCAAAGCCTAATGTCAATACTAAGAAACGACCAACTACTAGAACTAAAAGACCCAGTACACATATACGGAAACTTAGGGGAAGACTATAACACATCAGAATACATAGAAACAGAATTACAAGGCTACACCCTAGAAGTAGACGAAAACAATGAATATGTAATACCAGACAATGCAACAGGTACATTTGATGAAAAAGTAACCCATGTAAACTACTACTACGAAAAAACAGCAAACCAATTAACAAATCTCTCAATCACAAAGAAATGGAACTTACCAGAAGACATAGTAAATGATTATAGAGCAACACTAAAACTAATGAAAATAGTAAATGATAAAACAACACCAGTTACAGATGCTAACGGAAATGAAATAACAAGAACAATAAGAGGCAATGGTACAGAATTAATTGAAAATCTACCAAAATACGAAGACGGAACACAAATACAATACACAGTAGAAGAAATCCAAGTAGAAAAACTAAAATCAATCAACAACGAAACCCAAGAAGAAACCTGGGAAGAAGTACCACTAAGCCAATTCAAAGCAACATATGAAGTAAAAGAAAAAGAATAAATTTGTGATTTCGTGGGAATATGCACTTGAAAAATTTGTGATTTCGTGGGAATATGCACTTGAAAAATTTGTGATTTCGTGGGAATATGCACTTGAAAAATTTGTGAT
>CANRGE010000038.1 GCA_947630065.1 uncultured Clostridia bacterium | reverse complement strand
TCTTTGAATTCTCCGTTTGGAGTTTTTCTACTTGGCATAGCTATAAATAATCCATTTTGGCTTTCGATAACTTTAATATCGTGAATTACGAATTCATTATCGAATGTTACAGAAGCAACAGCTTTCATTCTGTTTTCTGAGTTTACCTTTCTTAAACGTACATCTGTTATTTTCATTTGCGCACCGCCTTCCAAAGTTTTAAAAATATTCTCGTACATTTTCTTATGTACAAGAATATTATTCGTCATAAAAAAAATTTTTCCTTCTATATTTTACAAAAAAATTAAATATTTTTTCTTATATAAAAATAAAATTTTTTATACACAACTTATATTAAAACCTAACCAATTTGTATCATGCACAGCAAAGTGGCGAAAAAAATAAAATCCAATAGAAATAATAAGCTAAAAAATTCCGTTCTCCAAGGCGTTTTAGATAAAGTGGTTTTAGCAATTATGGAGACACACTATTCTCAGCAAAAGAAATGTGGCGCTGTCGCTTCTCAGGGTCGAACTCGTTTTTTATCTTATTATTTCTATTGCTGCTAATATTTAATTTTTTATAATGTATATACTGTAACGTTTTTTTGCTATATTGCATAGAATATATTGAAAAAATATGATTTTAAGTATATAATTGCTATGTTTGAAATTATTGTAAAGGATGCGTATTATTTTGGCAAATTTAGAAAATATTATAAAATATAAACATATACATATGCTTGGTATCGGTGGAGTTAGTATGAGCGGTATCGCAGAGATTTTAAATTATTGGGGTATTAAAGTTACAGGTTCTGATGCTAACGATTCTAATGTAATACATAAATTACAAAGTAATGGTATAAAAGTTACAATTGGTCACGATTTAGAAAATTTGTCTAAAGCTGATGCAGTTGTTTTTACTGCTGCTATTAACCCTAATGATATAGAAATGAAAACTGCTATTTCTTTAAATATTCCACTTATAGAACGTTCTACTTTTTTGGGTGAATTGACTCGTGCTTTTGAAAATACTATTTGCATTTCTGGTACTCATGGAAAGACAACAACTACTTCTATGGTGTCTGTATGTTTCTTAAAAGCAGGATTAGATCCTAATATACAAGTTGGTGGTTACTTAAAACAAATAGATGGAAATTATAAAGTTGGAAATAGTGAGCATTTTATAATTGAAGCTTGTGAATATGTTGAAAGTTTTTTAAAGTTTAGTCCAAAATCCGAAATAGTTTTAAACATTGATAATGATCATTTAGATTATTTTAAAAATTTTGAAAATATAAAAAAGGCATTTGAAAAATATGTAAAACTTTTACCTAAAGATGGTTTACTTGTTGCAAATGCTGATGATATAAATGCCTACAATTTACAAAATTATACTAATGCTAATTTTATAAGTTATGGTATTAATAACAAAAATGCTAATTTCATTGGCAAAAATATAGTTTTTGATGATAATGGTTTTCCTGAATTTGATGTATATAAAAATAATACTTTATTCGAACATATACAATTATCTGTAGGAGGATATCATAATGTTTTAAATGCTCTTGCTTGTATTGCATTGTGTGATTATTATGGAATATCTTCTACTATTATAAAAGAGGCTTTACTTGATTTTACAGGTGCTGCTAGACGTTTAGAATATAAAGGTAATTATAATAATATTAGTGTGTTTGATGATTATGCTCATCATCCTACAGAAATAAAAGCTACATGCAATGCTTTATATAATAAAAAATTTAACAATTCTTGGGTTATTTTTCAACCGCATACATATAGTAGAACAAAAAATTTGTTAGATGATTTTGCAGAAGCTTTAAGTCATTTTGATAATATAATTTTAACAGATATATATGCAGCAAGAGAAACTAATACATATGGTGTTAGCTCTTGTGATATAGCAGATAAAATAAATTCTTCAAGAAGTGGACATTGTGTTTATATAAAAGATTTTAAAGATATAGTAAAATACATTCACGAACATGCACAACCAAATGATATTGTTTTAACACTTGGTGCTGGAAATATAACTGATTTAGGTCCTATGTTGTTAGATGTATAAAATTAGGAGGTATTTAATATTACCTCCTAATTTTAATTTATTTCTCTTGCTTTTTTTAGCATTAAGTCTGCGAAAACTCCATATCCTGTTTGTGGGTCGTTTACTAATACATGTGTTAATGCTCCTATTACTTTTCCATTTTGTATTATTGGGCTTCCACTCATTCCTTGTATTATTCCTCCTGTTTTTTCTATTAATTCTTTATCTGTTATTTTTACTAACATACTTTTATTGTTTTCATTATTATTTGTATATATTTTGGTTATCTCTATATCATATTTTTTTGTTTCATTATTTTCTAATGTACACATTATTTGTGCTTTTCCTAGTTTTATTTGGTCTCGTGTTGCAACTTCTACTGCTTTAGATAAATCTATATCTAATGATGATTCATTTGTTACTTTTCCAAATACTCCAAATTCAGTATTTTTATATACTTTTCCTATTGTTATCCCATTATCTATTGTGCCTTGTATTTTTCCTGGATTTCCTTTTGTTCCTTTTTTTATACTTGCAATTTTACTAGTTATAAATTCTCCTTCTGCAATATTTAATAATTCTTCTGTATCTACATCCAAAATTCCATGACCTAATGCTGCAAAAGTTTTTGTTGTTACATCATAAAATGATGCAGTTCCTACTCCTGCTGCTGCGTCTCTTACCCAAAGACCTAATTTATATTTATTATCTTCTGCCATAATTGGTATTATGGAAGTTGTTAATACTTCTCCATCTCTTACATATTCTACCTGCATTTCTTGTCCTTTAGAATTATATACCTTTTCTAATAATTCTGCTGTGCATGAAATTGATTCATTATTTAACTTTATTAACATGTCTCCTTGTTCAATTCCTGTATTTTCATATGGCTTATATTTTTTATTATCTTGTCCATCTATTTCTGACATTCCTACTACAAGTACACCATTTGTATATAATTTTAGTCCTACTATATTACCAAGTGGTACTACATATGCTTTTGGAATTACACTTACATCTATTTCTTTTAATGGTATTCTTCCAAATAAATTAACTTTATAATTTACTTGTCGTATTGAATTTATATTATTGGCTATATTAGTAGAGGTAAGTATTGTTGGCTCTTTTTCTATTTCTTCTATATTTAATCCAAATACTGTTTTTAAATTTATTTTTTCTCCTTCAAATAAAGTAACTTTACTTGGTATAGAAGTTATGCTACTTACATATACTAATAAAATCAATAAAAAACTAATTATAAATATTTTTTTTAAAAGTTTCATAATTGTAACCTTCTTTGATTATAATATTTATAATTAGTTTTCACTTTTTTTATTTTTTTAAACATGCAATTATTTGAAAAAATATTATATATTCAAATCTTCTAGTAAATCCTCTGGATTTGTCATAAATATTTTTGTTGCTTTATCTAAATTATATCTTTCGCGAGCTAATGCTGTATAAAATTTCCTCTTTTTTGTACTTGAAGTTAATTTTTCGATATCTGTTTCTCCTGGCCAATAGTTAACAACACATTTGTAACATTGATATTCTTTTCTTGCATAATAATATCTAGTTTGTTTTGTTTGACTTGCATCTGTTACTGTATATTTTATTTTTTCAAAATCATTTGACTTGTAACCAATAAAATTATTTTCTTCTGCCAAATCATCACAAAAGATTGTATGATATGTATCTCCTTGTACGAAATATAATGAATCTGTTCCTATATATTGTTTATTATTAGTGCTTGTTACTATAGAATAATCATTAAATTTTTTTATTCCTACTGGTAGTCCTTGCATAAATGATACAAAATTCACATTTGTTAATATTTTATCCCAATCTTGTTCAGTCATTTTTGGCATTGAAAAATATATATCTGTTCCTAATGCTTTAGAATTTTTATTGTATAATGCAATTGCGTTATTCAAATTATCTTGAATTGATATTTGCATTATAGTTCTTTTATGTTGGTTAAATGCTGAATCTGCTGCTTCTGAATCTGTTGTTAGTATTTTAGTGTTATCATCATTAAATTCTTCATATTCAGATTCTTGATATATTGGTTGTCCTTGTGAATCTGTTCCTGTATATTTTAAATATTTTGCATTTTGGGGTATTACTATACTACTAATATCATTTGTACTATTTTCCATTCCATCTTCATTTGTATCTTTTAACCAATTTGTAAAAGCTAGTGAATCTTCTTTATATTTTTTTGCACTAGTATCTATAATATTTCCATTGCTATCACTATCCAAATTTATATTCATTGGTACTTTTTCAAAGTTATTCATTGCATACCAAGCTCCGTCTATATTATATATTTTTTGGGCATTATAATATACAAATTGGCAATCCTCTTTTGTTTTCATTTGTCCATTTTCTATATATTTAACATTTTCTTTTAATGCTTCTCCCTCATCTATATTATCAAAAAATCTACTATATAAATATCCAGATTTATTAATAATTTGGTCTCCTATTCTTCCATAAACAGATATATAACTATCTAGAGAATAGTTTACTACTATATAATTATTATTATTTGGATCAATATATTTTGCAGAATAATATATATATGGTTTTAATATGTGACTATAACCAGTTTTAGTTGTATTTACTTGCTCACCCTGTTCGTTTGTTTCTTTTGTATTATATGTAACTTCAGATGGTGAATATATATAATATCCATCATACAATGTCATTACAAGTGCTGGAACATATGGCATTATTTTTTCTGCATTTGCTCCTGGCATTCCTAAACTAGTAGCTAAACTTGTAAAAAATGCATTCACAGATGCATCTATATCTCTTCTTAATGAATCAGCATTTTCTGAATATATATTATTTTGTGTATTTAATTCAAAAGCTACAACAGCATCATGTGTAGCATCCATTAATTTGGTTTTATAGGATTGCTGCAATGATGCTGTATCTATTTGTATTCCAATATACGCTGATAAAGTCAAAGTTATTGGAATTATTATTATTGCAAAAATTACTGCTAAATTTTGTAATTTCATTTTTTCTCACCTTTACTTTTAAAGCCTTATTTTCCTCCGTTAGCCATAACAACTCCACCGTGTTGTGCACTTATTTGATATGTATCATTTCCGCTTATGCTATAAAAGAAGTTTTTTAACATTTGTGCAATTGTAGTATTAGTATTTTTTACCCTACAAGATATGATATCTCCTTCTTTTAATTTTTTAACTCCTGAATTAGCAGGCTCTCCATCAGCATTATCTGATGCTATAAGATCTGCTTCTATTTGTGAAGTATATACCGAATAATATACATTTTCACCTATTTTATCTTGTGCTGCTTGTGAAGATTTTTTCCCTGGGTTTTCATCTAATACTTTTACTTCTAATTCTATATCATAACTGTTTCCAGTAGCAGCTAATGTTTGAACAAATGAATCATAATTATTTTGAGTTATTCTTCCTGTTGAACGAATATTATCTACAAATTGCACTGTAGCTGTTTGTATTCCTAGTTGGGAAATATCATCATTTCTTTCAGATATAGACATTAGTGGAAAAACAAACATTAATATAGCAGCTAAAAAAATTGCTACAACTGTTATTAATGTATCTCCCATATTTTTTCCTCCTATCTATTAGTTAATATTCTCTTGTAATATATATATTATCTCTAGTTTTTTATCCGAGTCTTTTACATCTAATGCATACTCAGTATTATTTTCTTCATCTGTTTCTACTATTGTTTCACCAATAGTTTGAATTTCTATGAATTTTTCTTTAAATGCCATATCTTTATACTGAGATAAATTTTTTCCATAGTATATTACACCATTTTTTTCATACTCAGTACCTTGATCTGCTATGTCAACAGCTATTCTTTTTATGGCTTCTGTGTTTGGATTACTCATCCATGGAGAAACTATATGTATTCCTCCTGCGTTATTGCTTTTTCCAGCATATAATCCTTTTTTACTATTATCATTAATATTAATACTATCCCATATAGCATTTTCTTTTCCTGTCTCTTTTTGTATTAGTGAATCTACTTTTGCAATTCTAGCTTGTACCTCGTTATATTCTTGTTGTTCAAGGTTAGGTCCATACACATCATCTTTTTTTCTTTTTAGAATAGTATTCCAATTAGCCATAAAACCTTCTGTGTATAAATCGTATCTAACAATAGGTGTACCATCATTTTTTACAATTGTAACTGCATATTGTTCTTTTGCATATCTATATATAACAGGTAGAATTGTTTCAAAACTAACAATTCTATCATAAGTTGATGCATTATTGTCAGTAGCTGAAACATAATCATAATCATTATTTTTATCTGTCATATATAAAACTGCTTCTGAAGTTGCTCGTGCTTGACCTACCACAGAAAATGCTAATGTTAATGCTATTACAAATATAAACACTGCAAAGGCGATTTTAAAAGCATCTACTGCGTTTTCCATAATACACCATCCTTTTTATTTTTTAATCTGATGATCCAGCAGTATAATAAGTTATTGTTACTGTATCCATTAATCCATCATTTGCAAATCCATTTTTTTTGTCTTCTACTTTAACAGTATATGTACCTGCTGTATTTACTTTAGATATAGCAGTTGATATTTGAGATATATCTGTTATTTCTTCCGCATTAGCACTAGCTTTAAATGAAAAATCAACTTGTTTAGCATCTATATCTGAATTAGTATTATTATTATTTCTTATTTTTTGTAATAGAGCTTTTACATTAGAACCATTTACTCTTGTTCCTTCATATTGAGTAAATTGTTGATTATACATATCTTTTTCTGTAGAACTCATTTGCTTTACAGCTTCATCTATTGTACCAGTTGTACTAGAAAAAACTAACATTCCTACTCCTATAATTAATATAACTATTAATATTGCTCCTGCAATTAATAATGCTTTTGACGCGTTTTCCATTTTTATTTCCTCCTTGGTTTTTTTTTTTATTTTAACTAGATTATAAAATCTAAATATTAATAACTTATTTTTCTAATTGTTCAAATATTATTTTGCTTACATATTTTGTCTTTTCATGATATTCTATTTTTGAACACTTAAAATCTATTAAATTGAAATTTTTTATAAATCCTTGAATTCCAACTTTTTGTAATGTTTCCATTTGATATGTCTTTTGTCCTTCTTCACTCAAAAATATTATTTCTACTTTTATTGAGTTTGTATCATTTTCTATATACATACCTTCTGAATTTTTTTGTATACTATTTTTTTCATTTGAATTAATCGCTTTATTTATTATTGTTGTTACATCTGTACCTAATACGGTTTTATCTAAATATATTTCATATTCGTTGTTTACTTCTTGTATAGACCTTAAATATCTATTATTGCTCGAAATATACATACATACAACAACAGTTACTGAAATAAAAATTGCAATTAATACATATATTATTTTCTTCATGTATACTCCTCTTTTAATTATACAACAATATTTTGTTTTATTCAACAAATTTTATAATTATTTTACAAAATCTATAGTTATTTCACTTACTAATTCCTTATTGTAACTTTTTATTTTGCAACTATATTTATATTGCTCATTTGTTGCCTCATTTAATGAACAGTTTTTCAAAAAATCATTTATATCAATTTTCAATAAATTTGTGCTTACACTCATATTAGGAAAGTTCTTTACACCTTTTACTACTTTAGTTTGTACTTGAGTATCTGCATATTTTTCATTATTACTTTTTGCTAAATTTATTATTGTGGCCACATCTTGTGCTGTTAAGTCTTCTCTTTGGTCGTATATTGTAAACTTTGAATTAAATTCATCTATAACTTTTGCATCTATATTATCTTGAACATTACCACTCCATCCCTGCATTAGAATAAATAAATATACCATTAATGAAAATATTAGTGCACCGACTAGAACTTCTGCTCCTATTAAAAGTGCTTTAGATGCATTTTCCATTTTATCTTCACCATTCTTTCTTAAGCATTTATTATAAAATAAAAATTTTATCGTTTATTTTAATTATCTACTGTCCTTTCTTTAAATGTAATGTTATTTATCCTTCCAAAGGTATTATAACTTGTTCCAACACAATCAAATACTCTTCTTTTAAAATCCGTAAAATTATCTTCATTATTTTCATCTATATCTTTATTTATCTTTTCATTATATGTATCTATATTTATTTGCATTAGTTGTTCTATTGGCTCTATTAATTTACAAATGATTTCTATTTTATATTGTTGTTCATATTGACTTGGTATTAATGATGCAGAATATTTTTTATTATTATCAATCGCTTTGTTATATACAGATATTACATCTACACCTCTTAAAAGCTTTCTGTTATATGATTCATATTGAGAATTAAATTCTTCTACTTGCTCTACCATTTTTACATCATCTTTAGTTCTAAATAAATCAGAAACAACTGTATATACTCCAACAATTAATCCTATGGCAAAAACTGCAATTAATATTCCTACTGCTATCTGCAATGCTCTTGATGAATTTTCCATTTGTATTCCTCCTCTTTTTCTAATTACATCATCTCTGACATTGTGCTAAATGCACTTGTCATACTCATTAGTCCTATTGCAACTAATGGTATTATTAGGTATCCTACAAATAATATTATCATCGGTGCAAATCCTATAAATTTTCCTATCATACCTTTCCTACTTATTAATCTCTCATTTGATTCTTTTCTTTTTTCTTGATAATATGCTCTTTCTGTATCTAACTCATCAAATGCTTCTCTTATTGGTATTTTTTCTACAGCTGCTTGCAAACTTTCTACTATTCGTATAAGTTGTGCAAATGTTATGTCATTTTTTAATTCTTCTAATGCTTCCCAAGCTCCAGCTTCATAATTATTAACGCATTTTGTAATTGGTTCTTTAAAGATATTTGCATACCTTTCTAGCCATTCCAATATCATTTCAACATTTACTCTTTCAATTTTCATCAGCATTAATATTATGGTCTGGAATTGCATTACCTCATCTTCCATATCTAATTGTCGCATTTTAGCTTGGAACATTAGTATCCATATAGGTGCCATATATCCTATAATTCCAAATACTAAAGCCATTAGCACTTCAAACCACTTTAAATATTCGCTATTTATTACTTGTAATTTTTTATATACAGCTTCTGATTCTTCATCTAGCTCTTTATCTGTAGCTGTTTTATAATATTTTGAATATTTCATTGCTACTCTTATTTGGTCTTGTGTTGTGTCTGTTTTTCCTTTAAATCTATCTAGAAAATAATTATGTATCTCTAATTTTTCTAAAGCTTTCTTTTCATCAGATGCCGACATATTTCCAATAAGGTTATAATCTGCTTCTGGTTGTTCATATATGTATTTTATACTTATTTGATGCAATTCAAAAAATAGGAAAATGGATACTACAACAGTTACAGTGAATAACATTATTCTATTTATATATAACCATTCAATTTTATCTTTTGATGCAGCATTTTTTAATAATGTGGTAATTTTTCTATGGTCTTTTGTTCCTTGTTTAGGCATAAATGCATCTACGAATCTTTTTACTATTTTATGTTTATATAATTTTGCTTGCCATGGATTTTCTGTATTTTTCATGTTTGCATTTGTTGATGAATTATCTTTTATTTTTCTAATTAATAAATAACATACAAAAGTTAAGACTAATATTATTGTTTGTACTATTAATCCACCTTTTCCATTATAAAAACTACTTGTAAACGAGAATTGAGAAAGTGCCCAATTTTTAACTGGTTCTAGTAATAATATTGGTACTGCTGAAATTACTGATAAACTTTGAAATACATAATCTAATTTATCTCTTTTTAATATTTCTAGTTGCATCTCTTGTGTTATATTATTCAAATTTTTTAGATATAATGATGCTCCATGTTCATCTTTTCTATCACCAAATTCTCTTGTTAAATATGATATTCCAGCAAATTCTTTTAAATAACTATTTGGTGCTATATCATAATATTTTTCTAATTCTGCTTCTGGGTCATCTGAAATTAATATTTCATATATTTTTTCAGCTTGTCTTGAAACTTCTAATTCGTCATCTTGTGCTACTTGGTATATTGCTTCTTCAACCATGTTAGATTCATGATATGCATGTCTTATTTCTGCAAAAAAATCTATTTGTTGTTTTAATAGTTTGTTATCTATTTTATCTACCATTCCTTCAACAATAGATTCAATCATAAATACTTCAAATACTATTAATATCCACATAAGTAGAGAATTATTTTTTGCAAATAATATAATAAATATTGTTAATGGTATTATTATTAATAATGCATTTGTTAATATTTTTGCTGATTGCTTTCTTGTTAAATATTCATCATCTATATTTATTATTTCTAGTCTTCTTCTTAGTTTTACTAAATATCTTCTAAGTCCTGGTATTTTTATGTAGAGCATATATAATTTTTGAAAAATTACTTCTGCCGAAAACGCATTAGTTTCGTTACCTTTTTTTAGTGCCATAGCTGCCTGTACATCAGCATTTTGCATTCTTTTCATTAGTATTATATAAGCTAAAACTATAATTACAAATAATCCTGTTATTCCCATTAAGCCGTATATTATAATTTGATTAGACATTGCTAAAAATGGCACCTCCTTTATTTATTCTCTTCTTTTGTATACTTTATTTTTTACTTTTTACAGATTTTTTACTTGTTTTTGTTCCCCAGTTTTCTTCTACAAATTTATCAAAAGCTTCTACATCTGTTTCATCCATATTTTCTCTCATTGCTTTTAAATTTGCATCTGAAATTTTATTAGTAAGAACATATTCACCATCAACCCATTCCATTATATTTACATATTTATATAATTGTCTATCTGTTACTTTTGTAAAATAATGTGTTGCATTATCAAAGAATTTGTCAAATTTTCCTTCTAATGTTTTTTCTTTTCTGTGGTCAAATGTGTATTCATTTTTATCTTCTATTGGTATACATTCAGTAACTCTTTCTATGTATCTTCTTCCTCTAAAGTCTTTTATTAAGTGTATATCAAAGTTCAAAACTTGAACAACTTGTTCTTCTGCTGTTCTTTCATCTTTAAATACTCCTGTTCTTAACATAGAGTTTCTTAATGCTGTAACTAAGTTTGGAAAAGTTTTTGCGTGGTGTGTAAATAATGTAAATTTAGATGCAACTTGGGCTGCTTGTATCATCCATGATGCAACAGGGTCAGTTGCGACCTCTCCTATGATGTTAACAGAACCATCTGTTTTCTTTTGAACATCCAAACCTTCTTGTCCAGAAATTGTTTCTGTTTCTCTAAATGATAGTATGTTTCTTGTTGGATATATTTTTCTTAAGTGTAACTCAAACGCTGTTTCTTGAACCCTTATGTTCATAGTTTCATATATGTTTTCTATCATTCCCATAAGCATTGTTGTTTTACCGCAACCTTGCTCACCTGTAAGTGCTACTATTCTTGCACCTTTTACTAAATATTTCAATAAGTCTATTGCTTTTTCTTTTCCTGGTATTGTTATTAATTGTTCCAATGTTGCACGCTTTACGTCGAACTTTCTAACAAAGAAAGCCCATGTTTCTGAAAATGATGGACGTACAACAACAACTCTGGAACCATCTTTCATTTCATTTATTTTATAACCATTAGTATCTGATAATTGTCCTGGATTATTGTATTTATAAATATTTTGGCATACTCTTTTTAATTCACTTTCACTTCCAAATGTTAAAAATGCAAGTCTTATTGATTTTCCTTGGAAGAATATCCAAATACTATCACATGCTCTTGGAACCTTATTTTCTAATACTTGGTCTAAATAGTCTCCATCTGTTTGAGCAACTTGGCTTAAGAATGATTCAGGTAATCCAGATACACCTCCAGATACACCATCTATATTCATATCCCTTACTTCGTCTATACTGCTGTATCCCTTATAATGTTGGTATATTCTTTGTACAACAACATTTAATTTGTCATCAAATGTTAAAGTTAATGCTTCTTTTTCATAAATTTGGCTTATTTCTTCACCTGTAATAACATATGAAGGTTTTGATTCTCCTGCTATATATTTTAAAACTGCTAAATTATATTTCTTTATTAATTGTGTTAATGCTTCATATCCAAACTCTTTTTTATACATATAAATTAATATATCAAATTTATCTTGGTCTGTTAATAATGATGGTACATCAAATGATATTGCTTTAGATATATTAGTTTCATCTACTCCATATTCTTTGTATAAAATATCATAAATAAGTTCTTTAACATATTTCTTGTCATTAACATCGCCATATGTACAACCTTTTAAGGCTTTTTTTAATTCATACTTCTTTTTCTTTCTTCTTTTTAGTTCTTCGTCAGAAAGACCTATATCATATAAATTTATTTTTGTTATTTCATCTAATCTTTTCTTAACAAAAGCTGTCATTTTTTCTAATGTATATGTCTTATCATCCACTTCTACTGCCTGTTCTACCTTTTGTTCTTTTTTATTTGTTATTGATTTCATAATAAGCGCAATTGCTACTAATACTACTACAATAATCAAAATAAAATTCAATAGCATATTAGGTCTCCTCCCTTTTAGATTACATCTTCATTTGTAATTCTTGTAATTTGTATAATATTTTTTCTACATCCTTTTTTAATGTTTCTATAAAAAATGTATTATTACTTCCATCATCTATGTTTCTTATTTTTAAAAATAAATCTGCTACTTTCTTTTCTCTTGATGCTTCAAAATATAAAGTATTATATGGAACAATAAGTAAATCCTTTTTTATTCCTGTATATCTCATTATATTTTTTTCTGTATATTTTGATCTTGTATCAAAACTTCCCACATTCAATAATACATTTTTTCCTGATACCATATGATTTTCTTTTTTGAAATTCATATAGTGATCTATCATATCAATTTTTTGTTCTATACTGTATACTATTATATTTGATATTGATAAAATTTCATTAGTTGTTTCTTCATCCATTCTTCTGTCTAAATCAACTATTACCATATCATAATATCTATTTGCGTTTTGAATAACATCTTTATATTTTGCCTTTACTCTATCATATTGTTCACTTGTTTGAGCATCATCAACTTTTTTTACTCCATGTAAAATTTCAAATCTATTTTTGTACACAATTTGAGTATATGTTGGTATTATTTCTGGAGTTAATCTGTTGCTATATGCATTTTTTACTAGTCCCTCAATTCCATTATCTACAGAAACCACTGGTGCTTTTATTATGCTTTGTAAAACAGGCTTTACTAATCCGCCAAAGCATAATTCTAATGATTTATCATTAAAATGTGTTGAAATTAACAATATCTTTAAATTGTGCTCTATAGCCATAATTGATGCAATTGCTGTTGCAGATAATGTTTGTCCGGTTTGTTCATAATTTTTGTTCCAAAATGTTATAATAGCCATATATTAGCCTTCCTTCTCTATAATTTTTAATGCTTTCTTTATGTCGTTTAGTGATACATCTTTATGCATTATATTTTCAGTTATATATACTAAATTTTCTTTGTACTGATTACTTAGTCTTTTTAATACTATTTTCTCTAATCTTTGATTTTCCATTATTACACTTTGGTCGCCGTTTTCTAATGGAAAATATATTCTTGTATCACTCCAAAGTATTTTATATTCTAATGATAAAAAATTAATATATTCATCATCTTCTTTTAATACATCCTTTGCAAATACCACTTTTGTTAAATTTATTGGTTCTTTAATTTCTCTTAGTATTTCCATTCCCTTTTTTAGTGAGAATAAATCTAAAGAAGTAACGAAATAATTTTTTTCATTATATTGTGCATTAAAACTATAAAATTTATCTGATGTATCTATATCCATTAATACATAATCATATTCTAGTTCTTTTTCTTCAGAAATAGCTAAAAACTTTCTTATTTCATCTAAATTTTCAAATCCTACTGCTATATCAATTTTTTCAAACTCAACTATGTATGATTTTGTTGGATTTATAACAGGCACTATATATTTAGATTTCTCTAAAATTGTAGTATCTATTACTAATACTTTTTTATTTAATTGTGTCATCATTTTGGCTATGTTTAATAAAAAATCTATTTTATCATATGCCCCTATAAATCCTATCATCTGTATCATTTAAAGTTTCCTCCTGTTTATATTTTTAATATACTTCTCCTGCTTCTAGCATTTCCATATATTCTTGTCTTAATTGTATAGATTTTGTTACTTCTTCTTCTATTCCTTCTTCGATGTTGTCTTGTGCTTCTTCTGAATAATTATTTAATTGATTTTGAATATCTTGTCTTCTATTAGTATTGCTTGTATATCTATTTACAAGTTCAATTTTTGCTGTTTCTATTATATTTGGATCTGAATTTATTAAATTTATTGCATCTCCACTAGGTATGTATGTTTGAGTTGCTTGTTCTTGATTTCCTGGTTCTACATACATTGTTGCATATAATTTTGCACTAGGTACTATATAACTGTCTACTATTGCACTACTCATTAATAATGTTTCTGCTTCTGTCATATCAATCCAAATTGTATCTTCGTTTGCTTCTTTTACATATTTTTTTGATACAACTATGTAATCTTGACCATTTGGTAACATTATTCTTATATCTATATAACTTTCAGCTTGTATGTTTTTTGGTAATATAACCATATTATATTGTTGTTCTCTTACATCATTTGTTACAATAGAGTCGCTTTTAACTATCATGCTTGAAGTAATTATAGTATTTGCATCCATATCTACCTTAGCTATTAATGGAGCTTGTTTAAATTCTATATATTCTTTTTGTCCATTTACTAATATGTAGCTACTTCCGCCTTCTTCTTGTTGAACTTGTACATTTTGTCCATTTCTAACTATATAATAACTTTGGCTATTAGCATTGTATAATATTTCATTTCCATTTTGATCTATTAAAGAATAATTTTCTAAATCAGACACATCTATAGCATTACTTGGTATAGTAGTTTTATCTACTTTTTTTAATGAAAGCATATCAGAAGTAATAATTGCACCTGATTTTAATGGTTGTGTCAATACGTTTACACTTACCATGTTTGCATTTTTAATATCTAATTCATCTTTCACTTCTTTATATTTATATACTCCAAAAGCCACTACGATTGCTAATACTACAAACATTAATGCCACTCCACCTAGGAATGCGTTTTTTGCTTTTCTTTGCATTGGATTTGTTGCCATTTTTAATTCCTCCTTATTTATGACAAAATATCACTATATAATATATTTTACAACATTTTATCTTCAAAAACAATAAAAGTAGCTACTGTAATTCAAATATATTTTTTTTGTAATATTATTGTAATATTACTTGTATGTGTATCTTTCAAGGGCTTCAGATACCCCATTTAAGTCATTATTACTAACAAATATTTTTCCTATTTTATTATATTCTAGTACACTTCCGCCCCATTGCTATTCCTAATCCTACATTTTGAATCATTTTTAAATCATTCATATTATCGCCAATTGCCATTGTTTCTTCAATTGAAATGTTTAATTTATTTATTAAATAACTAACAGCAGTCCATTTATCTGTATTTTTATTAGATATTTCAGTATAGTAATATTCTATAGGTATATTTTCTGTACCAGATTTAATTATTTTTCTTGACATATGTTCTACTTCTAATACTTGTACATTAGATATATTTTTTATTTTTTTTAATATACCTTCAAAAATAGCTTTACTGTTATCACATATAGTAATTTTTAATACTTTTATATCATTATCATTTACATACTTGTATACATCTTCAATTAAATTAATATTTGTTCTTTTTTCAATTGGCTTATTAGAATTATCACTATTATAAAACAGTAAATTATAATTTAATTTTTTTGCTATTATTATATTCTCTGTGTACAAGTTATAGTACATGCTATTTTCTTCGCACATTTTTATTATTTCTAATGCTCTTTGTTTTTCTAAAAATGATTCGTATATAATTTGTTCATTTTGCAAATCATATATAAGTGCACCATTACAACAAATTATATATTCGTTTATTCCGACTTCTTTTGCTATGTTTTTTGTAAAATCAAGCATTCTTCCTGAGGCAATAACTACTTTACTTCCATTCTGTATTGCTTTTTTTATCGATTTTTTATTTTCATTTGATATCTCTCCTACAGAATTAAGAAGCGTGCCATCTAAATCTATCGCTATTAATTTGTACATTTTTATCTCCTTATTTTCTAATCTTTATTAAAAAAATGACATTATATTAATTATGCTTTATTTTTCAACTTTATTATACATATATTCTTATTTTTTTACAATAATTTTATTTAAGAAAAAATTTCCAGTTTAAAAAAAACATATCTGCGCATTATATAGTTATGAAGAAGCAAGAATGTTTTTTCAAAAATGTTAATTATTTTTTTCAGGAGGTGAAAAAACAATGGCATCAAACAATAGTAATTACAAAGCTGTTCCAGAAGCTATGGCTGCATTAGACAAATTCAAATATGAAGTTGCTAGTGAAGTAGGTGTAACTTTAAAAGAAGGATATAATGGAAACTTATCTTCTAGAGATGCTGGAAGAATAGGTGGTAACATGGTTAGAAAAATGATACAACAAGCTGAAAACCAAATGATTGGTAAATAGTTATTATACTAGATATCGATAGATTACTAGGTAGGAGTATGAATTTTGCTTTTTTATCTACATAAAAAGGTAGGATTTACATTCCTACCTTTTTATATAGATAATTTTTATTATATAATATAACAAATCTCGCTTCGCGAGACCTTTTCTCTACATCTTAAAGTTTGCTATCTAAATTCAAGGTCTCAAAGAAGCG
>CANRGE010000037.1 GCA_947630065.1 uncultured Clostridia bacterium | reverse complement strand
AAAGAAAAAGGAATAACACTAATAGCATTAATAATAACAGTAATTTTATTATTAATCTTAGCAGGAGTAGCAATAAATTTTGCATTACGGAGAAAATGGAATATTAAAGGGAGCAGAAACTGCAGTAGATAAATACCAAAACAAAGCAGAACAAGAACAAAACGAACTTGCAAAAATAGATGATTATATACAAAACTCAAGAGAAAACGTTACAATCACTAAAGATGAATATGAAGCTTTAATAGAAAAAACGAAAACAAATATAGAAAATTTTTCTGCAACAGACTTTTGGAAAACAACAACAGACTATACAGATATTAATGATAATATAAAAGTTATTAAAACAGGTAATTTAATAGAGTTTGAATTGATAGTTGGTTCTGTGGAAAGAGGAAGTAAAAAAAATTTGCCAAATGGAATTGAAGTTCAAGTAGGAGTGTTAAATGAAGAATTTTGCCCTGAACTTGATAGAGTAATAGAATATGGTATTGATGGCGGAGATATAAATAGAGCAACATTTGCAGTATATAAAGATGGAAGGGTAACAGTAAAAAATAATAGAGGTTCACAATCAGCAGCTATAGGTCATTTTATTTACTATGTAAAGTAGAAATAGTAAATAAAGAATTGATATGTATAAAACGAGATTATATAATAACAATATAAAAATAAAATTATAACAAAGGAGAGGTAAAACAAATGAAAAGTATTGAAAGTATTGAGGTTGTAACACACACACACACACACACACACACACACACACACACACACACGAATAAGAAAGAAAAAGGAATAACACTAATAGCATTAATAATAACGGTAATATTGCTATTAATCTTAGCAGGGGTAGCAATAAACTTTGCATTAGGAGAAAACGGCATATTAAAAGGAGCAGAATATGCAGTAGATAAATACCAAAACAAAGCAGAACAAGAACAAAACGAACTTGCCCAAATAGATGATTATATACAAAATGGAAGAGAAACAATAACAGTAGATAAAAAAGAATACGAACAGTTATTAAAAGATGTAGCAGAGTTAAAAACTAATGCGATAAGATTTCCAAATTATAATAGAGTATTAACAACAATAAAAACTCAAGGAGCATCATGGACAGCAACAGAAGATTGTGTTATTATTGGTATACTAAGAGTTGTAAATCATATGGGCGCTGGACTTTATGTTAATTCAATAGGGGTTTCAGCTATTACTAATCAATCAGCAAATTCATCAAGTGTTACAGCGATTAGCATTAATGAATATGTAGAAAAAGGAAGTGTTGTAACAACTCGTGAAAATTATGGGGAATATGATTTAACAGTTTATGCACTTAAATAAAAAATATATACATGTACGATTTTAATCGCCCGATTTTTGAAGACTAGCTAATATAATCCTATTACAAAGCTCACTAATATAGTGAGCTTTTATAAAATTTAGCATAAAACTCTTGCATAGAGAATAAATTTATGCTAAGATAATAAATGTAATTTCATAGGGGTATAGTGTTAATGGTTAGCACGATGGTCTCCAAAACCACAAGTCTGAGTTCGAGTCTTAGTACCCCTGCCACACAACGAAGCTCAAGGCTTCGTTTATTTGTATAATTAGTTATTATACTGACCACGCAGTATAATTATTTTTTTATAAAAATATGATATAAATATAAAATATTGGAGGTAAAAATGAAGTATATACCAATTGAAAATTTAAAAGATATGCTTAATAAAACAGAAAGAGAATATGCGAATAATGTAGCATATAAAATAAAAATTGAAAATGATAAATATATAGAAAAAACACATAAACAAGTTAGAGAAGAAATAAATAGTTTGGGTACTGCATTAATATCTTTAGGACTAAAAAACAAAAGAATAGCGGTTATAGGAGAAAATAGATATGAATGGGAGATTGCTTATTTATCTATTGTGTGTGGAACAGGTATAGTTGTACCACTAGATAAGGCATTACCAGAAAATGAACTAAAAGAATTAATAGAACGCTCAGAAATAGAAGCAATATTCTTTTCAGAGAACTATGAACAAACATTAGAAAAAATAAAATATGAAGGTATAGGCAAATTAAAACATTTAATATCTATGGACTTAAAAGAAAATAAAAACGGAATATATTCACAAGAAGAATTAATACAAAAGGGAAGAAGACTTATACAAGAGGGAAATACGGATTTTTTAGATGCAAAAATTGATAACGAAAAAATGAGTATAATGCTATTTACTTCTGGAACTACATCAGCATCAAAAATTGTAGCATTATCACATAAAAATATATGCTCTAATTTAATGGCTTTAGCACAAATACATAATATAGACAGCAATGATGTATTTTTATCTTTTTTACCATTACACCATGTTTTTGAATGTACAGTAGGATTTTTATTTGCATTATATGTAGGTGCACAAACTGTATTTTGTGATGGAATGAGACATATAATTGAAAATATGAGAGAATATAAAGTATCTATTATGGCATCAGTTCCAGCAATATATGAAAGAATATTCAAATTAATAAGAAAAGAGATAGAAGATAAAGGACAATTAGAACAAATTTTAGAAAAAGAAGAAAAATACAAAAATTCAAGTATGGAAGAAAAAAAGGAAATCTTCAAACAAATACATGATATTTTAGGCGGAAATGTAAAATTATTAATTAGTGGTGCAGCAGCACTTGAACCAAAAATAGAACAAAAATATAGAGATTTAGGAATTAATTTAGTACAAGGTTATGGCTTAACAGAAACTTCTCCTGTAATTGGAATGGGATGCGATAAATATTATAAAGTTGGTTCAATAGGTAAAGCATTGCCAAATGTTGAAGCAAAAACTGTAAATTGTAACAATGAGGGAATAGGTGAATTAGTAGTAAAAGGGCCAAATATAATGTTAGAATATTTTAACAATGAAAAAGCAACTAAAGAGGCATTAATAGATGGTTGGTTTTATACTGGAGATTTGGCTAGGATAGATGAAGAAGGCTATATTTTTATATGTGGCAGAAAGAAAAATGTAATAGTATTAAAAAATGGAAAAAATATTTATCCAGAAGAAATGGAAAACTTAATAAATAGAATAGAAGGAATAGAAGAATCTTTTATATTTGGAAAACAAGTTTCAGATGATAAGGACGATTTAAAAATATATGCAAAAATAATTTATAATGAACAAATAGTAAAAGAGGCATACAAAGTAGAAAGCTTTGAGGAAATATATAATGCTATTAATAATAAAATAAAAGAAATAAATCAAATAATGCCAAAGTATAAATCAATTAAAGGAATAATACTTAGCAAAGAACCACTAATAAAAACTACTACTAATAAAATAAAAAGACAACAAAATTTAGAAAAAATAATTAAAGATATAAATACAAATAAGGAGTTTCAAAATGAAATTGCCTAATTTAAACACAAAAATTCTAGGAAAAAATGTAGAATACTATGAAAAAATTGATTCTACTCAGTTAGAAGTATGGAGAAGAATAGAAAATAAAAATATTAAAAATGGGACACTTATTATTGCCAATATACAAACAGCAGGAATAGGGACACATGGTAGAGTTTGGAATACAGAACAAAAAAATAATATTGCATTTTCAATTTTTATAAAAGTTAATTGCAATATAAGTAAATTAGAAGGGATAACAATACAAATAGCTAAAGAATTAGTACAAGTATTTTATGAATTATATAATATAAAATTAGATATAAAAGAACCTAATGACATAGTATACAAAAACAAAAAGATAGGAGGAATACTTACTCAAACAAAGCTAGAAGGAGAAAATGTAAAGTATATAGTTTTAGGAATAGGAATAAATACTAATCTTGAAGAAATTCCTAAATCTTTACAAAAAATAGCATCTTCGATAAAAATAGAATTTAATAAAAAAGTAGAAAATGAAAAAGTCATAGCTGAATTTTTAAATAAATTAGAAAAGACGATAATAGAAAAGGAGTTAATTAAATGAAAATAGGCTTTTTATTCCCAGGTCAAGGCTCACAAAGTATAGGTATGGGAAAAGACTTATATGATAAATATGAGATTGTAAGAAATACATATAAAAAAGTTAAGGATATAACAGGGATAGATATTGCAAAAATATCATTTGAAGAAGAAAGTTTAAATCAAACTAAATATACTCAATTAGCAATATTAACTATGAGTTTATCTATACTAGAAATATTAAAAGAAAATAAAATAAATGCCGAAGTAACAGCAGGTCTAAGTTTGGGAGAATATACAGCATTAATATATAGTAATGCTATTTCTTTTGAACAAGGAATAAAACTTGTTCAAAAAAGAGGGCAATATATGCAGGAATTAGTACCAGAGGGAGAATGGTCTATGTCTGCTATTATGGGCCTTTGTGAAGAAAAAGTACAAGAAGTATGCCAAAAAGTAGATGGATTCGTTGCACCCGTAAACTTTAATTGCCCAGGTCAAATTGTTATATCAGGAGAAAAACAAGCAGTAGAGAAAGCTCAAGAACTATGCAAAGATAGTGGGGCAAAAAAAGTGAAAACTTTAAATACATCAGGGCCATTTCATACAGCTAAATTAATAGATGCATCAAATGCATTAAAAAATGAACTAGATAATGTACAAATAAATGAATTTAAAAGTTATGTTGTAAAAAATATAGACGGCAGTGTTTATAAAAAAGAAGATAATATAAAAGATATTTTAGCAAAACATATAATAAATCCTGTTAGATTTGAGCAAGGATTACAAACTATGATTAATATGGGAATAGATACATTTATAGAAATAGGACCAGGAAAAAGCTTATCATCATTTGTAAAAAGAATGCCAAACAGTAGCGATTTAACAATTTTAAATATAAATAATGTGGAAACATTAGAAAATGTTATATCTACTATAAAAGGAGGAAATTAAAATATGAGTAAAACAGCATTAATTACTGGAGCATCAAAAGGAATAGGAAAGGAAATTGCAATAACACTTTCAAAAGAGGGGTATAATATTGCACTTAATTATAGAAAAGAAAATGAAGAATTATTAAAATTAAAAGAAGATATAGAAAAAAACAATGTAAAATGTTTATTAATACAAGGAGATGTATCAAATTTTGAAGACTGTGAAAGATTTGTAAAAGAAACTATACAAGAATTTGAAAACATAGATGTATTAGTAAATAATGCTGGAATAACAAAAGATATGTTACTAATGAGAATGAAAAAAGAAGACTTTGAAGATGTAATAGATATAAATTTAGTTGGGACTTTTAATGTAACAAAAAATGTTATTCAATATATGTTAAAAGCAAGAGCAGGAAGAATTATAAATATTTCATCAGTAGTTGGAATAAGTGGAAATGCAGGACAAACAAATTATTCAGCATCAAAAGCAGGAATAATAGGATTTACTAAAAGCTTAGCAAAAGAAGTAGCATCTAGAAATATTCTAGTAAATGCAATAGCACCAGGATTTATAAAAACAGATATGACAGAAGTTTTAAGCGAAAATGTAAAAGAAGAAATTCAGAAAAATATACCACTTAAAAGAATTGGAGAAGCAAAAGATGTTGCAAATCTTGTAAAATTTTTATCATCAGAAGAAAGTTCTTATATAACAGGTCAAGTTATAAATGTTGATGGTGGAATGTTGATGTAATAATCTAAAGGAAAGAAGGAAATCAAATGGAAAAAAGAGTTGTAATTACTGGATTGGGAGCAATAACTCCAATAGGAAATGATGTAGTTCAAATGTGGGAAGGAATTAAAGAAGGAAAATGTGGAATTAATGAAATTACACATTTTGATACAACCGATTTTAAAACAAAATTAGCAGCAGAAGTAAAAAATTATAATTCAGAAGATTATTTTGAGGTAAAACAAGCAAAAAGATTAGATAGATCTTCACAATTTGCAATAATAGCTGCTAGAGAGGCTTTTAAAGATAGTAATATAACAAAAGATAATGCAGATTTTAATAGAATAGGAACTTTTATAAGTTCAGGAATAGGAGGCATAAATACAATTCAAGAACAAGCTGAAAACTTCTGTAATAAAGGTCATAATAGAATTTCACCAATGTTTATTCCAATGTCTATTGTAAATATGCCAGCAGGAAATGTAACAATAGATTTAGGTGTAAAAGGAGAATCTATTTCAATAGTATCGGCATGTGCATCTTCTACAAATGCTATAGGAGAGGCATATAAAACAATTAAATTAGGAGCAGAAGATATTATCTTAGCAGGAGGAACAGAAGCAGCAATTTGTGAAATGGGTATATCAGGATTTGAAAATATGAAAGCATTATCAAATGCAATAGACCCTAATAGAGCAAGTATTCCATTTGATAAAGAAAGAAATGGATTTGTAATGGGAGAAGGCGCAGGAGTTATTGCATTAGAAGAATTAGAACATGCTAAAAAAAGAGGAGCCAAGATTTATGCAGAAATAATAGGATATGGAGCAACTTCAGATGCATATCATATAACATCACCAGCACCAGAAGGAGAAGGCGGAGCAAGAGCAATGAAAAGAGCTATTGAAGATGCAGGAATAAAACCAGAAGATGTAGACTATATAAATGCACATGGAACATCAACATGTTTAAATGATAGTTTGGAAACAAAAGCAATAAAAACTGCATTTGGCGAAGATGTAGCCCAAAATTTAACTGTTAGTTCAACAAAAGGAAATACAGGACACTTATTAGGAGCAGCAGGAGTAATAGAAGCAATAATTTGTACTAAAGCAATACAAGAAAGTTTAGTACCACCAACAATAAATTACAAAGAAAAAGATGAAGAATGTAATTTAGATATAGTTCCAAATGTAGCAAGAAAAAAAGAATTAAATATAGTAATGTCAAATTCATTAGGTTTTGGTGGACAAAATGCTAGTATTATAATAAAAAAATATTTAGATTAGGTTAAAGTTTAAAAAAGAATCAGTATATTGCGTTGTTAGACTGTGGTCATAATATAGTATAATAGAAAAAAAGGAAGGTAAGATAATTATGGAACATGAAAAAATAAAACAATTAATTAATGATTTTGAAAATTCAAAATTAACTGTATTAGAAGTAGAATTCCCAGATGGTGCAAAAATAAAAATGGAAAAACAAGGAGAAGCCTGTGCTAATAATGTTGCAGAAATAGACAAACCAAAACAAGAAAAAATGGTTGCAGATATAGGTACTGAAAAAGGAAATATAGTGAAATCTCCTATGGTAGGAACATTTTATTCAAGACCAGCACCAGATCAATCTCCATATGTAGAAGTTGGAAAAAATGTAAAAAAAGGTGATGTATTATGCATTATAGAGGCTATGAAATTAATGAATGAAATAGAATCAGAATTCACAGGAAAAATAAAAGAAATATTAGTAAAAGATGGAGAAACTATAGAATACGGAAAACCATTATTTATAATAGAATAGGAGAAGGTAAAAATTATGCTAAATAAAGAAGAAATAAAACAAATAATACCACAAAGAGAACCTTTTTTAATGGTAGATGAAATTGAAGAATACATTCCAGGACAAAGTGCTATAGGGTATAAATATGTAAATGAAGATGAATGGTATTTTAAAGGACATTTTCCACAAAACCCAATAATGCCAGGAGTATTAATTGTAGAAAGTTTAGCACAAACAGGAGCTGTAGCAATATTGAGTATGGAACAAAATAAAGGAAAAAATGCAATATTTGGTGGTATTTCTCAAATGAGATTTAGACAACAAGTAGTTCCAGGTGATAAGCTAAAATTAGAAGTAAAAATAATAAAAGCAAAAGGACCAGTAGGAGTAGGAGAAGCAATTGCAACTGTTAACGATAAAATTGTAGCAAAAGGCGAGTTGACTTTTGCAGTAGTATAAAGAGAAGGGATTATCAATATGAATAAAATTTTAATTGCAAATCGAGGAGAAATAGCAGTTCGAATAATAAGAGCATGTAAAGAAATGAATATAAAAACAGTAGCAGTATATTCAGAAATGGATAAAGATGCAATGCATACACGATTAGCAGATGAAGCGGTATGTATAGGACCTGCACAGTCTCGGAAAAAGCTATTTGAATTTTAAAAATATAATAGAAGCGGCAAATATAACAAATGCTGATAGCATACATCCAGGTTTTGGTTTTCTTTCAGAAAATAGTATGTTCGCAAAAATATGTGAAGAATCTAATATAAAATTTATTGGACCTTCTTATAAAGTTATAGAATTAATGGGAAATAAATCAAATGCAAAAGAATTAATGAAACAAGCAGGGGTGCCAGTAATACCAGGTTCAAATGGAAGCATAAAAGGTTTAAAAGATGCTAAAAATGTTTGTAATAAAATAGGATATCCAGTTATTTTAAAAGCAGCTGCAGGTGGTGGCGGAAAAGGAATTAGAATAGCCAATAATGAAGACGAGTTAGAAATTAACTATAATATTGTAAAACAAGAAGCCAAATTATCTTTTAATGATGATGAAATATACATAGAAAAATATATAAGAGAACCAAGACATATAGAAATACAAATATTAGCAGATGAACATGGAAATGTTATTCATTTAGGTGAAAGAGATTGTACAATACAAAGAAAACATCAAAAAATAATAGAAGAAACACCATCTATTGTAATAGATGAAAAATTAAGAAATAAAATGGGTGAAGCAGCAATAAAAGCAGCGAAAGCTGCAGGATACACAAGCTGTGGAACAGTTGAATTTTTAGTTGATAGTGAAAAGAACTTCTATTTTATGGAAATGAATACAAGAATACAAGTAGAACATCCAATAACAGAAGAAAGAACAGGAATAGATATTGTAAAAAGTCAAATAAGAATTGCAGCAGGAGAAAAATTAAAAATTAGACAAAGAGATGTAGAATTTAGAGGGCATTGTATAGAATGTAGAATAAATGCCGAAAATCCAGATAAGAATTTTATACCATGTCCAGGAAAAATTACAGGACTAAATTTACCAGGTGGAAAAGGAATAAGAGTAGATACTGCCATATATGAAGGCTATACAATACCTCCTACATATGATTCTATGATAGCTAAAATAATAGCATATGGAGCAAATAGAAACGAAGCTATTAGTAAAATGAAAAGGGCATTAGAAGAAACAGTAATAGAAGGAATAGATACAAATATAGATTTTTTATTTGAAATTATAAAAAGCAATGAATTTATAAGAGGAGATTATGACACATCTTTTGTAGAAAAACATATAGAAGAAAGGAAATAATTATAAATGATTGTAGATAAAATAAAAAAGAGAGAACAACCAACTGCAAAAAAAAATGTAAATAAAGTAGACATACCAGTAGGAAAATGGGTGAAATGTGACAAATGTAAAGAAATATTATATAAAGAAACTTTAAAAAATAATTATAGTATATGTCCTAATTGTGGAGCATATTTTAGAATGCATATAGATAAAAGAATAGAAACTATATTAGATGCGAATACATATAAAAGATTCGATTTAGACATAGATACGACTAATCCATTACAATTAGAAGATTATCCTAAAAAGTTAAAATCTTTAAGAGAAAAAACAGGATTGAAAGAAGCGGTAGCATGTGGAACAGGAAAAATTAATGGAGAAGAAGTTGTAATATGTATAATGGATAGTGGCTTTTTAATGGGAAGTATGGGAATTGTTGTTGGAGAAAAAATCACATACGCAATAGAAAAAGCAATAGAATTAAAGCTACCACTAATAATATTTTGTGTTTCAGGTGGGGCTAGAATGCAAGAAGGAATAATATCTTTAATGCAAATGGCAAAAACAACGTCAGCATTATCAAAACTAAATAAAGCAGGAGGACTATATATTTCAGTTTTGACAGACCCAACGTATGGTGGAGTTACAGCATCATTTGCGAGTATTGCAGATATAGTACTTGCAGAACCAGGAGCTATGATTGGATTTACAGGACCTAGAGTAATAGAACAAACAATAGGACAGTCATTACCAGAAGGATTCCAAACAGCAGAATTTTTACTAGAACATGGATTTATAGATAAAATAGTTGAAAGAAAAGATTTAAAACAAGTTTTATATAAATTAATTCAGTATCATAAATAAGAAAGGAATGTGAAAATAATGGCTAAAAAAACTGCATGGGAAATAGTGAAAATAGCAAGGTCTAGTAAAAGAAAAACCTCATTAGATTACATAGAAGAAATATTTGATGACTTTATAGAATTACATGGAGACAGAAATTTTAAAGACGATAAAGCCATTGTATGTGGACTAGCAAGTATTGGCAAACAAAATTATACTGTAATAGCAGAGCAAAAAGGAAGAACAACAAAAGAAAATATAGAAAGAAATTTTGGAATGCCAAATCCAGAAAGTTATAGAAAAGCAATAAGATTTATGCGGTCAAGCAGAAAAATTTAATAGACCAGTTATAACTTTTATAGATACAAAAGGTGGATATCCAGGAATAGAAGCAGAAGAAAGAGGACAGGGGGAAGCTATTGCAAGTTCAATGCTAAAAATGGCAGAATTAAAAGTACCAATAATAGCAATTGTAATAGGTGAAGGCTCAAGTGGAGGTGCATTAGCATTAGGAGTAGCAAATAAAGTTTTAATGTTAGAAAATGCTATATACTCTATACTATCTCCAGAAGGTTATGCAAGTATATTATGGAAAGACCCAACAAGAGCTGCAGAAGCAGCAGAAAAAATGAAATTAACAGCAAAAGATTTATATGATTTAAAAGTAATAGACAAAATAATTAAAGAGCCAGAAGGAGAAGAAAAAGAAGCTTTTTTAAAAATTGCTAAAAATATAAGAAAAGAAATAACAAATATAATTGAAGAAACGAAATCATTATCAAAAGATGATATAGTAGAACAAAGATATCAAAAATTTAGAAATATGGGAGAATACCAAAATATTTAAATAGGAGGAAAAATTATGTTATTAGAAGGAAAGAAAATATTAATAATGGGAATAAGAAACAAATGGAGTATTGCTTATGGAATAGCAAAATCTGCTTATGACAATGGTGCACAATTATTATTTACATATATGGGAGAAGAAAATAAAGAAAAAATAGAAGAATTAATTTCAGAGTTTAAAGGTAGTAAAGCATATGTATTAGACGGAGCATCAGAAGATGATTTAGTTAAAGAAGTATTTTCAAAAATAAAAGAAGAAAACGGAAAAGTAGATGGAATAGTACATGCCATAGCACATGCAAATACAGAAGATTTGCATAATGATTTTATTTACACAAGCAAAGAAGGATATGCACATGCATGTGATGTAAGTAGTTACTCATTTGTATTAACTGCAAGAATGGCAAAAGAATTAGATATGTTAAATGAAAATGCAAGTTTAGTAACACTAACATATCATGGTTCAACAAAAGTATTAGAAGGATATAATGTAATGGGAATTGCTAAAGCAGCACTAGAAGCAAGTGTGAGATATTTAGCAGAAAATTTAGGAAAAGAAGGTATACGAGTAAATAGTGTATCTGCAGGACCTATAAAAACCTTATCAGCAAAAGGAATAAAAGATTTTGGTTCAATATTAACAGTAGTAGAACAACGAGCACCATTACATAAAAATGTAACAACAACACAAGTTGGAGATGTAGCAACATTTTTATTAAGTGATATGTCTAGTAGTATAACAGGTCAAGTTATATATGCAGATAATGGATACAATATAATGGGAATATAAAAATTGACTTTTTATGTAAATAGGAATATAATACATAAGTAACTTATGTAGTTTTTAAGTCCACAAAATATGTGGCAGAAAGGACATTATTTATGTCGGGAGTATCATTGACAAAACAAGTACCAAATGACGAAACAGAACAAGTCAATAAAACTCATGAGAAGTATAGGCTCGTAGCTAAAAAAGATGATTCTAACCGGTTTAAGATTGTAAAAATTAAAAACCAGAAGAAAATGGGAATTATCATCGTGAAGAACGGCAAAGCAAAAATAAAAAAATGCAAAGCCAAAGTTTCTAAAAAAGAGCGGAAACATTTAAAAGTTGAAGCTATAAAAAGAGTAGAAGCTATGAAAAAATTAAATTCAGAAAATGAAATTGAATAAAGTAATGGGCCGAATCACAGCACCTAAAACAGTTTGTTTTAGGTGCTATTTGTAAAAAAAATAATTGACAGAATAACAATTAAAGAATATAATGAATGCATAAAAAATTAAAAAATGAAGGAGAGAACAAAAGATGAAAAGCGTTGAAGTTGTAACACACACACACACACACACACACACACACACACACACACACACACGAATAGAAAGGAAAAAGGAATAACATTAATAGCATTAATAATAACAGTAATATTACTATTAATCTTAGCAGGAGTGGCAATAAACTTTGCATTGCGGAGAAAATGGAATACTAAAAGGAGCAGAATATGCAACAGATAAATACCAAAACAAAGCAGAACAAGAACAAAACGAACTTGCAAAAATAGATGATTATATACAAAATGGAAGAGAAGGAAATGCAATTAATGAACAAAATCCAATCTTTGCATTAGTACTAGGTGGAAAAACATACGTAAATTTTGAAAGTTGGTCAGATAATACAAAAAATACGGTTACAAATAAAGGATGCTATATTTATATTTGGAGTGGTGGTTCATCATTATATTCTAATTTTCATACATATGTTGATTTAACGAATTATAAAACATTGTATTTTACTGGAAATATAAACCTAGTAAATGAAGGATCAGGTTCAGTATATATTTCAAAATCAGATAGTTCTGGAAGAAATAGTGATGAAAATATTATAAGATATACATTACTTAATACAACATTAGCAAACTATGAAGTAGATATTAGTGATTTGAAAGGGAGTTATTATGTGGGAGTTTGTGGATCGAATAGGTATATATCGTTATATAATATGTGGCTAGAAAAATAGAAAATAATGTGAAGGTAAAAGGAATAAAATAGCTATTGCAAAAAATATAATATAGTGTTAGAATACAAAATATAAAAGGGAGTAGCCAAAAACTGCTAATCAACAAACGCGATATATTATCTGGTTAGTAGGCTTATATATAAGTAGGCAAGACTTTTAGATAAATAAAAAAATAATATTTATTTATCTAAAAGTCTTGTTTTAGTATATAATATTATATAAAGGAGAATGAGCATGGAAAAAAAGTGGTTTAATTTTACAGTAGAAGAAACTGTTAATGAATTTAATACAAATTTGGATATTGGCTTAAATGATGGACAAATAGAAAAATCAAGAGAAAAATTTGGATTTAATGAACTAAAGGCAAAAAAGAAAAAAACACTATTACAAAAATTTATAGAACAATTTAAAGATTTTACTATAATAGTACTTATAATTGCAGCAATAGTATCTGGAATAGTTGGAGTTTCAGAAGGAGAAGGAATAACAGATACAATAATAATATTAATAGTAGTTGTATTAAATGCTATTATTGGTGTTGCACAAGAAAGTAAAGCAGAAAAATCTTTGGAAGCATTACAAAAATTAAGTGACCATGCTTCTAAAGTTATAAGAAATGGAAAACTTGAAGTTGTACCATCAAGAATGTTAGTTCCTGGAGATTTAGTAGTATTAGATACAGGAGATTATATTCCAGCAGATTTAAGAATTATAGAAGCAGTAAATTTAAAATCACAAGAATCTGCACTAACAGGAGAATCTGTACCAGTAGAAAAACAACAAGAAAAAATAGATAATGTAGAGGTTGGTATTGGAGATAGAACCAATATGCTATTTTCTTCTAGCCTAATTACATATGGTAGAGGAAAAGGTATTGTAGTTGAAACAGGAATGAATACAGAAGTTGGAAAAATAGCAAATATGTTAGATGAAACACAAGAAACAGCTACACCATTACAAATAAAATTAAATAAGCTTGGAAAAACATTAGGTATAGCAGCATTAGCTATATGTGTAGTAATATTTGTAATAGGACTACTTTATGGTAAAGAACCAATTCATATGTTTATGACAGCAGTAAGTCTAGCAGTTGCAGCAATACCAGAAGGATTAGTTGCAGTATCTACAATAGTTTTAGCTATTGGAGTTCAAAAAATGGTAAAGAAAAATGCAATAGTAAAAAAATTACCAGCAGTAGAAACATTAGGAAGTGCTACAGTAATATGTTCAGATAAAACAGGAACATTAACACAAAATAAAATGACAGTAAAAAAATTATTTTACAATAATACTTTAATGGATGTCGAAGACATTAACGAAATTAATGAAGAAGCAAAAAAATTAGTCTATGCAAGTATGTTATGTAATGATACAAAAATTGGAAAGAACAATGAATTAACAGGAGATCCAACAGAAACAGCATTAATATCATTAGGATTTGACTTGGGATTTGATCCATCAATATATGGTAGAATGGAAAGAGTAGAAGAAATACCTTTTGATTCAGAAAGAAAATTAATGACAACAGTTCATAAACAAGACGGAAAATATGTAGTATATACAAAAGGTGGAGTAGATGAATTATTAAAATGTTCAAATTCATATTTGCGTTATGGAGAAGTAAAAAATGATTTAGAAGAATATAAAGCAGAAATAGAAAAGAACAATTTAGAAATGGCTAAAAATGCATTAAGAGTATTAGCTATGGGGTATAAAGAATTAGACCATATGCCTACAAAACAAGAAATGGAAACAATAGAAAGTAATTTAATATATATAGGTATGGTTGGTATGATAGATCCACCAAGAGAAGAAGCAAAACTAGCAGTAGAAAAATGTAAAACAGCCGGAATAAAAACAGTAATGATAACAGGTGACCACAAGATAACGGCAACAGCTATTGCTAAAGCTTTAGGAATATTAGAAAAAGAAGATGAAGCAATAACAGGTCAAGAATTAGAAAATATGTCAGATGAAGATTTAACAAAAAATGTAAGAAAATATTCTGTATATGCAAGAGTATCTCCAGAACATAAAGTAAGAATAGTAAAAGCATGGCAAGCAAATGGCGAAATAGTAGCAATGACTGGTGATGGAGTAAATGATGCTCCAGCACTTAAAAAAGCAGACATAGGTTGTGCAATGGGAATGGTTGGAACTGATGTTGCAAAAGAAGCAGCAGATGTAATTTTAACAGATGATAACTTTGCTACAGTTGTATCAGCTGTAGAAGAAGGAAGACGAATATATGATAACATTTTAAAAGCAATTCAATATTTATTATCTAGTAATGTTGGAGAAATAATAGTATTATTTGTAGCTATATTAATTACACCACTTTTAGCAAAATGGTTTAATATAACTAATATAGCAGAATTAGAACCATTACTTCCTATTCATATATTATGGATAAATCTTGTAACAGATGCACTTCCTGCACTTGCATTGGCATTTGATCCAGCAAATAAAGACATAATGAATAGAAAGCCAACTCAATCTAAAAAAGGAATATTTACAAAAGGAATGACTTTTAGAATAATATATCAAGGAATAATGATAGGAATATTAACATTAATAGCATTTATGATAGGACTTGCAACACCAGGAATTGAAGGAACAACAGAATATGTAGAACATGTAAAAATAGAAATAGGTCAAACAATGGCATTTGCGGTACTTGCATTATCACAATTAGTTCATGTATTTAATGTAAGAGATAATAAAAACTCAATATTCAAAACAAAACCTTTTAACAATAAAACATTGTTAGGAGCTATAGGTATTTCTGCATTATTGATGATTGTAATATTAGTAGTACCTATATTAAGAAAAATATTTAGTATATGGGCATTACCTGTATCAAACATTTTAGAAGTAGTAATTCTTGTAATTATGCCAATAGTTATAGTAGAAATATTTAAGTTGTTAAAAATAAATACTACAAAAAATGAAAATTAAAAATTAAATATTTAATTAAAAGGAGGTTGTTTATCACAACCTTCTTTTTCTATAATAGGAAAGTTCTACTTTCCTATTATAGAAAAAAATAACATTGCACAGAAAATTTACTATAACATTAAGAATGATTTACTTTATAATTTATAGGGTATAATGTTATAAAACAATATGAAAAAAGAAAATTAAAAAAGGTATACACAAATTAAAATAAGTGAGGTATAATACTTTTGTGATAATTTGATAAAATAGTAAAAAGGGTGACAAAAAATGCTATATGACTTAATAGAAGTCGAACCAAAAATTAACAAAAAAAAGGTTATAATAACATGCATAATAGTAGCAATAATACTACTATTAATAGTCATACTTTTTTTCATGCATTTTAAATATAATGGTAAAAATACTGACAATAATAATGAGATATCAATTACAAATACAGAGGAAATAAAGAAAATGCAACAAAATGTAAAAATAAATATGTTGCCAAATTATACAGAAAATACAATTTCACAAATTAAGGATATATATAAGCAACCAGAAAAATCAGTATATTTAACATTTGATGATGGACCATCAAAATCTGTTACACCACTTATATTAGATTTATTAAAACAAGAAAGTATAAAAGCAAGCTTTTTTGTTTTAGGATCAAGAGCAGAGGTAAATCATGAACTAATAAAAAGAGAATATGAAGAAGGACATTTTATAGCAAATCATGGATATTCACATGAATATAGAAATATATATGAAACTCCACAAGCTGTATTAGATGAATATAATAGAACTAGAGATATTATATCAAATATACTAGGAAATGGTTATGATGGACATTTATTTAGATTTCCAGGTGGAACTAGTGGAGGAAAATATGCAAAGATAAAAGCAGAAGCGGTAACATTACTAGAACAAAATCAAATAGCACATATAGATTGGAATGCACTAAGTTCAGATTCAGCTGGAGCAAAAACAAAAGAACAACTTATAGAAAATATAAAAGAAACTGTTGGAACTAAAAATACAGTAGTAATATTAATGCATGATGCATCAGACAAAATTTTAACATATGAAACTTTACCAGATGTAATAAATTATTTAAGAGAACAAGGCTATAATTTTAAAAATTTTTATAGCATTATGAAATAGTAAGACTTGACATATAGTTATATTAGAAATAAAATACATTTATTAAAGAAATAAGGAGGAATTTTTATGCCATTAGTAACAACGAAAGATATGTTTGAAAAAGCAATGAAAGGACATTATGCAATAGGTGCATTCAATGTTAATAATATGGAGATAATACAAGGAATTGTAGATGCTGCAAAAGAGGAAAATTCACCAGTAATTTTACAAGCATCATCAGGAGCAATAAAATATGCTAGAATAAATTATTTAATGAAAATGGTTCAAGCAGCAGTAGAAGAAGCTCCCAATATTCCAATAGCAATACACTTAGACCATGGACCAGACTTTGAAACTTGCAAAATGTGTATAGATGCAGGTTTTACATCAGTAATGATAGATGGTTCTAAATATGATTTTGAAGAAAATATTGCATTAACAAAAAAAGTAGTAGATTATGCACATGCTCATGGAGTTGTAGTAGAAGCTGAATTAGGAAAATTGGCAGGTATAGAAGATGACGTTAATGTAGCATCAGAAGATGCAATGTATACAGACCCTATGCAAGCAAAAGAATTTGTAGAAAGAACAGGGTGTGATTCATTAGCAATAGCAATAGGAACAAGTCATGGAGCATATAAATTTAAAGGTGAAGCAAAATTAAGATTTGATATACTAGCTAAAATAAAAGAGTTAATACCAAATACTCCAATAGTATTACACGGAGCATCTACAGTAATACCAGAATTAGTAGAAATGTGTAACAAATATGGAGCAGATATACCAGGAGCAAAAGGTGTTCCAGATGAAATGTTAAACGAAGCAGGTAAAAATGGAGTATCAAAAATTAATGTTGATACAGATTTAAGACTTGCAATGACAGCACAAATAAGAAAAGTATTTGCTGAAGAACCACAAGCATTTGACCCTAGAAAATACTTAACACCAGCAAGAGAAGAAATAAAAAATACAGTACAACATAAAATAAGAGATGTTTTTTGCTCATCAAATAAAGCATAAGTACAAAATTAACCTAATAGAGAACAAATCTCGCTTCGCGAGACCTTTTCTCTACATCTTAAAGTTTGCTATCCAAATTCAAGGTCTCAAAGAAGCGTAAAGATTTGTTGACGCGAAAATTTACAAAGTAAATTTTCTGTGCAATGTTAT
>CANRGE010000036.1 GCA_947630065.1 uncultured Clostridia bacterium | reverse complement strand
TTCTTTGAGACCTTGAATTTAGATAGCAAACTTTAAGATGTAGAGAAAAGGTCTCGCGAAGCGAGATTTGTTCTCTAATAGAAAATTATTCGAAAAATTTTATAACAATAAACTTCAAAAGCATGCTTTCAATTGTAGGGGCGATTTTAATCGCCCGCCACTTCGAAGAATTTTCTTAATATAAAAAATATATACTAAAATTGTTGTACTACCTACTTGTAACAAATAATGAAAAAATAGAAGGAATAGGAATGAAAATAGGTTTTTTTGGAGGAAGTTTTAATCCAGTAACAAATGCACATATAAATTTGGCATTAAACATAATAGAAAAATATAGTTTTGATAAAATTGTTTTTGTACCAGTTGGCAATTATTATGAAAAAAAAGGCTTAATTGATGAAAAACATAGATTCAATATGCTTAAATTAGCAACTGAAAAATATGAAAATATAGAAGTATCAGATATAGAATTAGGACAAAAAAGTGTATTTTATGCAACAGATATATTTAGCATACTAAAACAAAAATATAGTAATGATAATATATATTTTATAATGGGAGCAGATAATTTATATTCAATGATTTTGTGGAAAGATTTTGAAAATATAGTAAAAGACTATAAATATATTGTGATTGAAAGAGGAATATTAAATTGTCAAAATTTAATACAAGCAAACGAAACATTTAAAAAATATAATACTAATTTTTTACCAATAGAAAATAAACAATATAGTAATAATAGCTCAACTTATGTACGAAAAGCAATAGAAAATGGACAAGTTGAGAATATAGAAGAATATATAAATCCAGAAGTTTACAGATATATAAAACAAAATGAATTATATAAAACATACTATTATTAAGTAAAGCAGATATCTACTTGAATAAAAAGTAGATATCTGTTATAATTTATATTATGTAACCTATAGTTAATTCTAATAAGGAGGAATATTAATGGAACAACAAAAAAGTGAGAAAGAGGAAGTATTTGAAGGAATAAGGCGGCAAATAGGAGAACTAAATAATGGTATAAGTAATTTACAAAAATTAGCATTGCATAATAATGTATTACTTGGAGAAATACCTAATATATGTATTACACTAAATAATAAAATTATAGAAATACAAAAAATATTTGAAAATGTAGGAATTGATTTTTATGATTTGAAGAAGTGTAAAACACAGATGGTATTTAATTCATGGATAAATGCAATTATTACTTTAGCAATGGGGCAATTATACTGTTGTGTATTTCTATTAACGCCAACACAAGAAGAATTGGAGACGTATAAAAAAGCATTTGAAAAACCAACATTAAAGGAAAAAATACTACGCAAGAAGCGTATTCCACCAAAAACAATTGTTAAGTTAGAAAATGTTCAAAAAGCAAAAGAAGCTCTAAAGAGTTACAAAGAATATAATGACATGGTTTATAATTTTACCTTAGAAAAAAACGCATTAGAAGGGCTTATATATTTAGACCAACTATCAGAAAAGAAATTGAAGGACTTATTATATAATAGTCTTGATGAAATTTCAGAAGAATTAGAAAAAGTTGGTTGCCAAGATATAAAGAGTAGCTTCTACAAATATAAAGCGATATACGGGTAAAATAAACCAGAAAATAGGCAAGTTTAATTAACTTGTCTATTTTTTTATATAATAGGAAAGTTTTACTTTCCTATTATATAAAAAAATAACATTGCACAGCAAATTTACGTTATAAATTTGCGCGTCAACAAATCTTTACGCTTCTTTGAGACCTTGAATTTAGATAGCAAACCTTAAGATGTAGAGAAAAGGTCTCGCGAAGCATATTTGTTCCCCAAAAAATATAATTACCTAAGATGTAGTAAAAATAAGATAAAAAACGAGTTCGACCCTGAGAAGCGACAGCGCCATAATGCTTTTGCTGAGAATAGTGTGTCTCTTCACTTCTTAAAACCAACATGTCTAAAACGCCTTGGAGAACGGAATTCTTTTATCTTATTTTTACTACAGTCTTCATTTATATGACTATTATAGATAAATTATAATTTTACAATATGTTTTGCTTTGTTAGCCTTGACAAACATTTATAATCGTAATATAATGTTAACCGAAACTAACAAAAAGGAGAAAAGTATGATATCAAAGGCTTTAGAAGAATATGTAAAAACAATGTATATATTAAAAAAACAAAATGGAAATATACGTGTTACAGACATTGCTAATAAAATGAATTGTACAAAACCAAGTGTTAATAAAGCTATTAACATTTTAAAATCTAATGGTTTAGTAAATTATGAGTTATATGGAAGTATAGAACTTACACAAGAAGGAGAAGATTTAGCTAAAAAAATATTAGAAGCATACGATATTGTATATGTATTTCTAAAAGATGTACTTAATTTAGAGGAAGAACAAGCAAAAAATGAGGCAGAGAATATAAAAAATAATATAGCAGATGATACTATAAATAAACTTGCTAAATATGTACATAAAGAATTAGGGTTAAATAATTTGAATTGTAATTATGATATAAACAACGAAAAATGTAGAAGTTGTATAAAAAGAACTGTAAACAAGTAAAATAATACACTAGAAAGGGAAGAAATATTATGAAAAATACATTATTAGAAATAAAGGATTTATATGTAAAAGCAGAAGAGAAAGAAATTCTAAAAGGAATAAATTTAGAAATTAAAAAAGGAGAAATACATGTAATAATGGGACCTAATGGTTCTGGAAAAACTACTACTGCAAATGCAATATTAAACAATCCTAGTTATATAAAAGAAGATGGAACAATTATGCTAGAAGGTGAAGATATAACTAATTTAAAAACTGATGAAATAGCAAGAAAAGGAATATTTATGTCTTTTCAATTACCAGAAGAAATACCAGGGGTTTCTGTTACAAATTTTCTAAAATATGCAAAAAATAAAGTAACAGGAAAACCTGTAAAAATATTTGAATTTAGAGATGAACTTAAAAAATATATGGAAGAATTAAATATGAATCCTAAAAATATGGAAAGAAGCTTAAATGTAGGATTTTCTGGTGGAGAAAAAAAGAAAAACGAAATATTACAAATGCTTATTTTAAATCCAAAACTTGCAATATTAGATGAAACAGATTCAGGACTAGATGTAGATGCTATAAAAACAGTATCTAAAGGGATAAAAATGTTTAAAAATAGCAAAAATGCAGTATTAATAATTACTCATAATACAAAAATATTACACAGCTTAGATGTAGATTATGTACATGTTTTAGTAAATGGAAAAATAGTAAAAACAGGAGATGCTAAACTAGCAAAAGAAATTGAGGAAAATGGTTATTCACAGTATACTAAGTGTAATTATACTTTGGGAGGAATGAAGAGTAATAATGAAAAAGACTAGCTTAGAAGATATAAATAGAAATATTTATGATATAAAAAATAAAGATGAGTATGAATTTAAGATAACTAAGGGGTTAACTAAAGAAATAATAGAAGAAATATCTTTAAAAAAGCATGAACCACAATGGATGAAAGAGTTTAGACAAAAAGCCTTAGAAGTATATAATTCTTTAGAAATGCCTACATGGGGACCAGATCTTAGTGAATTAAATATGGAAGAGATTGCAACATATGTAAAACCAAAAACAAAATTAAATAATTCTTGGGAAGATGTACCAGAAGATATAAAAAATACTTTTGAAAAATTAGGAATACCAGAAGCAGAAAGAAGTTCTTTAGCAGGTGTGGGAGCTCAATATGATTCAGAAGTAGTTTACCACAGTATGAAACAGGAACTTATAAAACAAGGTGTTATATATACAGATATGGAAAGTGCAATAATAAATTATCCAGAGCTTGTAAAAAAACATTTTATGAAATGTGTTCCAATATACGACCATAAATTTGTTGCACTTCATGGTGCTGTTTGGTCAGGAGGTTCTTTTGTATATGTACCAAAAGGGGTAAAGGTAGATATACCTCTACAATCTTACTTTAGATTAAATTCCCCAGAATCAGGACAATTTGAACACACATTAATAATAGTAGACGAAGGAGCAAGTCTACATTTTATAGAAGGATGTTCTGCACCAAAATACAATAAAGTTAACTTACATGCTGGATGTGTAGAATTATATGTAAAAGAAAATGCATATTTACGATATTCTACTATAGAAAATTGGTCTAAGAATATGCTTAATCTTAATACTAAAAAAGCAATAGTAGAGAAAAATGCTAAAATGGAATGGGTAAGCGGTTCTTTTGGTTCTAAAATATCAATGTTATATCCAATGAGTATATTAAATGGAGAAGGATCAAAAACTGAATTTACAGGAATTTCATTTGCAGGAAAAGGACAAAATTTAGATAATGGCTTTAAAGTTATACACAATGCACCAAATACATCCAGTGTTGTTAATGCGAAATCAATTTCTAAAAATGGTGGTAAGTGCACATATAGGTCACTTACAAGAATTAACGAAAATGCTAAAAATTCTAAAGCATCTGTATCTTGTGAATCGTTAATGCTAGATGATATTTCAATATCAGATACAATACCAGTAAATGAAATAAGAACAGATGAAGTAGAGTTTTCTCATGAAGCTAAAATAGGTAAAATAAGCGATAAAGCAATATTTTATTTAATGAGTAGAGGACTTTCAGAAGAAGATGCAAAAGCTATGTTAGTTAGAGGCTTCGCAGAGCCAATATCAAGAGAGTTACCCGTAGAATATGCTGTGGAGATGAATAATTTGATTAATATGGAGTTGGAGGGAACAATAGGCTAAAATTTTGAAAATAAGCGGCGCATTACGTTGTCAAGCGTCGGTCAAATAATCCTCGACGTACAACTCGTACGACTGCGGTTATTTGCCTAGCTTTCCTAGTACTGCTTGCTTCTTTTCAAAATTTACTATAGAAATAAGAAGAGAAAACGATGCATTACATTGTAAAGAGTTGTTCAAATAATCCTCGACGTACAACTCGTACGATGCGGTTATTTGCCTAGCTTTCCTAGTACTGCTTGCTTCTTTTCAAAATTTACTATAGAAATTAAGAAGTGAAAGCGGCGCATTACGTTGTCAAGCGTCGGTCAAATAATCCTCAACGTACAACTCAAATAATACTCGATGTACAACTAAATTAAATAAATAAGCTAAAACAGAAAGGAAATAATGATGGAAAAAATTGAATTAAATCAAACACCTGTTAGAACAGCAAGAAATTTTAATATAAATAATATAAAGCTTGAGAATATAAATATTCCAACAGAGATTAAGCCATTTTCTAACTTTAAAATTATAGGTGATAATTCTAAGGTTGAAATAAAAAATAAATCGTCAAAAGCAAAACTAACATATGGCTTAGAAGAAAGCTTAACTAGTATGGTAAATAATAATTCTAATTTAGAATTGAGTTGTATAATATCTTCAAAAACTAATAAAGAAACACAAATAGTAGTTAAATTAGATAAAGATAATTTAAACTTAATAGAAAATATAGAATTAATAGCAGAGCCTGATTCTAAAGCAACTGTTATTATAAAGTATGAACAAGAAGCAAATTTAGAAGCTTTTAATAATGGAATTATAAGGTGTATAGCTAAAGAAAATGCTAATATTAGTGTAATTATTATTAACTTATTAAATAAAGAAACTAATAATTTTTTATCTATACAAAATGAACTTGATAAAAACAGTAATGTTAAATATACTATAATAGACTTTGGAGGAAAAAATAGTATTACAAATTATTATGCTAATTTAATAGGAGATAATTCAAATAATATATTAAATACTATTTACTTAGGAAAACAAGAGCAATTATTTGATTTAAATTATATAGCAGAACTTAGAGGCAAAAAGACTAATATAGATATTGAGGTTCAAGGAGCTTTAAAGGATAGTGCTAAAAAACATTTTAAAGGAACAATAGATTTTAAAAAGGGATGTAAAAAAGCTAAAGGAAATGAAAAAGAGGAATGTATGTTATTATCAGATACAGCTAGGAGTTTAGCATTACCAATGCTATTATGTTCCGAAGAAGATGTAGAAGGAAATCATAGTTCATCAGCAGGAAAAATCGGCGAAAAAGAAATGTTTTATATAATGAGTAGAGGATTTAATAAATCTGAAGCAATGAAGCTTATGGTAAGAGCAAAGTTTAATAAAATATTAGAAAACATAAAAAATGAAGAATTATTAAATGATATAGAAACAAATATTACAAGAATTCTTGAAAATAATTAAATAAATGGAGGTTTATATGGATATTAATGAAATAAAAAAAGATTTTCCAATATTTAAGAATAAAAATATAACATATTTAGATAGTGGTGCAACATCACAAAAACCTCAATATGTTATAGATAAAATAGATGAATTTTATAAGAATTATAATGCTAATCCACATAGAGGAGCATATTCTTTAAGTATAGAGGCAACGCAAAAATATGAGGACACAAGAGCTAAGATTGCTAAATTTATTAATGCAAAAACACCAGAAGAGATAATATTTGCTAAAAATGCAACAGAAGCATTAAATTTAATTGCATATTCATATGGAATGGAAAATTTAAAACAAGATGATGAAGTGGTTATATCAATTATGGAGCACCATTCAAATTTAGTACCATGGCAAGAAGTAACTAAAAAAACTAATAGTACATTAAAATACATGTACATAAATAAAGATTATGAATTATCAAATGAGGAAATTGAAACCAAAATTACAGATAAAACAAAAATTGTAGGAATTACGCATGTTTCTAATGTGTTAGGAACAATAAATAATGTAAAAAAGATTACAGAATATGCACATAAAAAAGGTGCAGTTGTAATAGTAGATGCGTCACAAAGTATACCTCATATGAAAATAGATGTACAAGATTTAAATGTAGATTTCTTAATATTTTCAGGTCATAAAATGTTAGCACCATTAGGAATAGGAGTATTATATGGAAAAAAAGAAATACTAAATAAAATGAATCCATTTTTAATGGGTGGAGACATGATAGAATATGTGCATGAGCAAAATACTACATATGCACCTTTACCAAACAAATTTGAAGCAGGAACTCAAAATGTAGAAGGTGTTATAGGTTTAGGAGCAGCAATAGATTATATTGAAAATATAGGATATGATTTTATACAAAAACAGGAAAAAGAAGTTGTAGAATATGCAAGAGAACAGTTGGAAAAATTAGATTATTTAGAGCTATATTTAACGCCAAATAAAGAAAAACATTCAGGAGTAATTTCTTTTAATATAAAAGGAGTACACCCTCATGATGTAGCAAGTATATTAGATTCCGAAAATGTATGCATAAGGTCAGGAAATCATTGTGCGCAACCACTTATGAGATTTTTAGGAATTGATTCTACATGTAGAGCAAGTTTTAGTTTTTATAATACAAAAGAGGATGTAGATAAATTAGTTTCTGCACTTAATAAAGCATATAGTATGTTTAAAAAATATATGAAATAAACAAAAATAACGGAGGTAAAATGGAAGATTTAACAGATGTTTATAATGAATTAATTATGGAACATAGCATGAATTCGTATAACAAAAAAAAGTTAAAAGAAGCGGATATGTGCGAAATAGGACATAATCCTAATTGTGGAGATGAAATAACTTTAGAAATAAAATTAAATGGAGAAGTAATAGAAGATATGGCATTTTCAGGACATGGATGTGCTATTTCTCAGGCAGCTACTTCTATTATGATAGATACATTAAAAGGAAAAACAGTTAATGAGGCAAAAGATATAATAAAAACATTTATAGGAATGATAAAAAGAGAGACAAAAGACGAAGCAGAATTAAAAAAGCTAGAAGATGCTATTGCATTTAAGAATGTATCAAATATGCCTGCAAGAGTAAAATGTGCACTTTTAGCTTGGCATACTTTAGAAGATATGCTAAATAAAAATCAAAATACAGGAAGTACTAATATAGATTGTTGTCATTAATATTAGAAAGGAACAAATATATGGAGAATAAAAAGATCTTATTGGGCATGAGTGGAGGAGTAGATAGTAGTGTTTCAGCATTACTTTTAAAAGAACAAGGATATGATGTAATTGGCACTACTTTAGAGTTGTTTGCTGGTAGTAGTTGTTGTAATATAAATACATATATTGATGCTAAAAATGTTTGTAATTCAATAGGGATACCACATTTTACATATAACTGTAAAGAAGAATTTAGAAAAAATGTAATAGATGATTTTATTAAATGTTATGCTAACTGCAAAACTCCAAATCCTTGTATAGAATGTAACAAATATATGAAATTTGGATATATGTACGAAAAAGCTAAAGAATTAGGCTGTAATTATATAGCAACAGGACATTATGCAAAAACAGAATATAGTAAAGATTATAAAAGATGGGTATTAAAAAAATCTAAAGCAGGAAAAAAAGATCAAAGCTATGTATTATGGAATATACCAAAAGAACTTGTAGAACATGTTATATTTCCACTTTCAGATTTTGAAGATAAAGAACAAATAAGGGAGATTGCAAGAAAAAATAATTTAAAAGTTGCAAATAAGCCAGATAGCGAAGATATTTGTTTTGTACCAGATGGAAATTATAAAAGGTTTTTAGAAGAAAACTCAAATATTAAGCCTAAAACAGGAAACATAGTTAATTCAAATGGAGATATTTTAGGAAAACATACAGGTTTGTATAACTATACAATAGGTCAAAGAAAAGGTTTAGGAATTTCAAATAAAGTTCCACTATTTGTTTTGGGATTTAACAAAGAAAAAAATGAAGTAATAGTAGGAGAAGAAAAAGAACTATACAAAAAAGAAATTTATATAACAGATATAAACTTATTACTTGTGGATAATTTAGATAAACCAATTAATGTTGAAGTTAAAACAAGATATTCAACTAAAGCAGCAAAAGCAGAAATTGTACAAGCAGAAGAATTTATAAAAGTAACTTTTGATGAACCACAAAGAGCAATAACACCAGGACAATCAGCAGTATTTTATTTAGGAGATATTGTAGTTGGAGGAGGAAAAATTATATAAAGTGGGTATAATATAATTTATAAGATTAAAATTACCTAAATAATAAGAATTGGAGGGCGTAATGGAAAAAACAGAATTAGTAGTTTTACCACGATATACAAAAGGTGAAGAGATTTTTAATATGACATCTCATATAGTAGGAGGAGCATTTGGAATTGTTGCATTAGTGTTATGCGTAATATTTTCTGCAATACATGGGGATGCCTATGCAGTTGTTAGTTCTAGTATTTATGGAATAACTATTATAGTGTTATATGTAATGTCAAGTATATATCATGGAATATCACCTAAAACAAAGGCAAAAAAAGTATTTAGAGTATTAGACCATTGTTCTATTTTTTTGTTAATTGCAGGTTCGTATACTCCATTTTGTTTAGTAATGTTTAGAAAATATGATACTGCTATAGGTTGGACTATATTTGGAATAATATGGGCAATGGCAATAATGGGAATTGTTTTAAACTCAATTAATATAGAAAAGTACAAAAAATTATCGTTATTATGCTATTTAGTTATGGGTTGGTGTATAATTTTTAAAATAGATTTGTTAATAAAACTATTACCAATGCCAGGAATCATTTTATTACTGTTAGGTGGAATTGCATATTCTCTTGGAGCTATAATATATACATTAGGAAAGAAAAAGAAATATATGCATTCTGTGTTTCATTTATTTGTGCTATTAGGAAGCATATTGCAGTTTTTCTGTATATTGTTGTATGTTATATAAAATCAAAAAGGAATGAGATTAATTATGGGAAATCAATTTTCTAGAACAGAGTTATTAATAGGAAAAAATGGAATAGAAAAATTAAACAATTCAAAAGTGGCTATATTTGGTATAGGAGGAGTTGGCTCTTATGTAGTTGAGGCATTAGCAAGAGCAGGTATTGGGAATTTTTTATTAGTAGATAGTGATAAAGTAGATTTAACCAATTTAAATAGACAAATAATTGCTACTCATAAAACAATAGGAAAATATAAAGTTGATGTTGCTAAAGAGAGAATTTTAGATATAAATCCAAATGCTAAAGTAGAAACTGTGCAAGAATTTTTTATGCCAGATAGCAAAGAAATTTTAGATAATACAGTAAATTACATAGTAGACAGTGTAGATACAGTAACAGCAAAAATAGAATTAGTAGTTAGAGCCAATAAATTAAATATTCCTATTATATCATGCATGGGAACAGGAAATAAATTAGATGCAACTAAGTTTGAAGTTGCAGATATTTATCAAACTAGTATATGTCCTCTTGCAAAAGTAATGAGAAAAGAGTTAAAGGCTAGAGGAATAGAAAAGCTAAAAGTAGTATATTCAAAACAAGAACCTATAAAACTAGCCAATAATGTAACAGAAGAAGGAAAAAAACAAGTACCAGGAAGTATATCATTTGTACCATCAGTTGCAGGGTTAATTATAGCAGGTGAAGTAATAAAAGATTTAATAAAGGAGAATTAATATAATTGGAAAAATACGAGGAAATACAAAGAAGCATTATAACTACTTATAGAAAAAGAATATGGATAAAATTTATAAAAGCAATTCAAGAATTTGAAATGATACAAGAAGGAGATAAAATTGCAGTATGTATTTCTGGTGGAAAAGATTCAATGCTAATGGCTAAGTGTTTTCAAGAATTAAAAAAACATGGAAAAATGAATTTCAACTTAGTATTTTTATCTATGAATCCAGGATATAACGAAGCAAATGAACGAAAAGTTATTTCAAATGCACAATTACTAAATATTCCATTAACTACATTTAAAACTAATATTTTTGATGCAGTAGAACAAATAGATGATCATCCATGTTATATTTGTGCGAGAATGAGAAGAGGATATCTTTATGAAAAGGCACAAGAATTAGGGTGCAATAAAATTGCTTTAGGTCATCATTTAGATGATGTTATAGAAACAGTATTAATGGGAATGTTGTATGGTGCGCAAATGCAAACTATGATGCCAAAAGTACGAAGTACATCACATCCAGGAATGGAGTTAATAAGACCATTGTACTATGTAAAAGAAGCGGATATAATATGTTGGAAACAAAGACATGGATTAGAGTTTATTCAATGTGCTTGTAAAGTAACAGAAAAAAATGCAAATTTGAATAATAGTGTAGGCTCTAAAAGAGAAGAAATGAAAAGATTAATACAAGACTTAAGACAAGTATACGACAAAGTGGATATGAATATACTTAGAAGCACACAGAATGTTAATTTAGATACATTAATATCATATAGAAAAAAAGGAAAAGTATATCACTTTTTAGACGAATATAATAAAAAAGATAGCTAAAAAATTGCTTAAATAATAAAGGAAAAGCCTTAGTATTAAGGTTTTTTCCTTATTATTTAACAATTAAAAATTTTATCAAACCATTTTGCTATATTTTCTTGTAATTCATCTAAAGAATTATCACTTTGCGAACGAAAATATTTTACAATTTGTCCAATTACACCATCCATAAAAAAAGATACATCAAGTTCTAAATATTTTTCATTTGGTTTTAAATTTTGTAATACAAAATATAATTTTTGACCAGACATTTTCTTTAATTTTTGAAGGAAAAATAACGAATCATTAGAAGCTAAAAGCATTTCGTAAATTTCCTCATTTTTTCTTAAACATTCAAAAACTTCATTAAAATAATTTATAATATCATTTTTTGTATATAAAACATTTTCATCACTAATAAGTAATTCAATAGTTTCTAACTGATAATCATTAGCAACTTCGTATATATCATCATAATGAGTATAAAATGTACCTCTTGTTATTTCAGCACGTTTTACTAATTCAGTAACAGTAATTTTGCTTAATTCTTTTTTTTCATTCATTAACTCAGCAAAAGCTCTTTTTATTAAGTTTCTAGTTTTTCGTGAGGATGAATTTAAACCTTGAACTTTCATAAAAACCTCCTAATTATTTAATTCTATATAAATTATAACATATTTTTGAAAAATATGAAACATCTTCAAGTTTATATAAATTTATACAAATTTACATAAAACAGAAAAGGAAAAATTAATATAGTACGATATTGCATCTTTGCAGTTGTTCTAATACAAAGTAAACTGAGAAAATTTATACAATTTTCCAATAAATGTTAAAATTTAGACATTTCAAGCAAATTTATACTAGATTAATAATAAAATAAAGAATAAAATATATTTTAAAGTGATTTAGAAAGGATGGAATTTTAAATGAAAAAGATTACTGATTTTATTGTTGAAAACAGATATTTGGTATTAGTAATATTTATAATATTAACAATAATATCAGCTGTGTTAGCTAATAAAGTTAATATTAATTACGATATTGCTAAATATTTACCAGACACATCTGAAACTAGAATTGGTATGAACATTATGGAAGAGGAATTTGATGAGTTAAATGGTTCCTTAAATATAATGTTTAAAGATTTAACAGAAGATGAAAAAAATGAAATTTATAACTATTTAGTTGGAGTGGAAGGAGTTGAATCTGTTAATTATGAAAACACAGAGGAATACAACAAAGATAATTATACATTATATGAAATTAATGTTGATGATTTAGCAGATTCACAACAAGCTAAAAATGTTTATAACGAAATAACAGAAAAATACGAAGACTACGAAATAGAAACAAGCGGAAGTGTTGCAGAAAGAAATAAGCCAGTATTACATTTATGGATTATTTTATTAGCAATAGCATGTGCATTAGTAATATTAATAATAATGTGTGAATCATATGCAGAACCTTTCTTATTCTTAGCAGCTATATTAATGGCAGTTTTATTAAATAAAGGTACAAACATAATATTTAGTAGTGTATCACATATTACAGATGCTATATGTGCAATATTACAAATGGCTTTATCTATGGATTATTCAATAATGTTAATAGACAGATATAGACAAGAAAAAGAGCAAACTACAAATAAAGTAGAAGCTATGAAAAATGCTTTATACAATGCTTTTAAATCTATATCAAGCAGTTCTGCTACAACAATAGTAGGACTTTTGGCATTAGTATTTATGAGCTTTAAAATAGGTAAAGATTTAGGATTTGTTTTAGCAAAAGGTGTATTATTTAGTTTAATTTGTATATTCTTTGTACTTCCTGCTTTAATACTAATGTTTGATAGATTAATTGAAAAGACTAGAAAAAGAACACCAAATATAAAACTAGATTTACTAGGAAAATTTAGTAATAAAATTAGATATATTGCTATTCCAATATTCATTTTAGTATTTATTTTTAGTTATTTAGAAAAAGGAAATTTAGGTATCTTATATACAAGCTCTGAACAAGATAAAGTAGGAGCAGTATTTCCAGAGAACAATCAAATAGCAATAATTTATAGAAATCAAGATGAAGAAAAAATAGCGAGTTATTTAAGTGAATTAGAGCAAAATGAAAAAATGGATGAAGTTTTAGCATATGGAAATACAATAAACCAAAAATTAAAATATAATGAACTAACTGAAAAATTAAACTCTTTAGGCGAAGAAGTTTCAATAGAAGATTATTTACTACAAATACTATATTATAACTACTATAATCCAGAAGAGAATAATACAATGACATTTAGTGAGTTTACGACATTTATTAAAAATGATGTATATAAAAATCAAAATATAAGCAAAAATTTAGATACACAAGCAAGAAATAATATAGACAGATTAGAAAATTTTACAAATAACAATTTAATAAATAAGAAAAGAAATGCTAGTGAAATAGCTTCAATACTAGAAATTGACCAAGACAAAGTTGATGATATTTTAGTTTATTATAATTCTAAAAATAATAATTTAAAACTTAGTGCAAGTGAATTTATAAACTTCATGAATAACACTGTATTAACAGATGAAGAATATTCTAAAAATATTACACCTGAAATTAGAGAAGATTTAAACAAAATATCAAAATTTACAAATACAACAACAATCCAAAAGAAAATGACATATAAAGAAATGGCAGACTTATTTGGAATTAAACCTGAATTAATGTCTTCACTTTATACATATTATATAAGTGTAAATGAAATAGATACAAAATTAACAATTAATCAATTTTCAAATTTTGTATTAAATGATTTAATAGTAGATAACAATTATAAAAATATGTTTGATGAAGAAACTATAAACAATATGAAGGTATTGAATTTATTTAGTAATAAAGAAACAATATCTAAAAATATGAATTCAAAACAAATAAGTGAATTATTAGGATTCGATTCAAAAACTGTAGAACAATTGCTATTCTTAAAATATAGTAATACAGATAATGGTTCAAAATTAAGTGTTTCTGAATTTATAAATACAGTTGTATATATTAACAATAATACAGAATACTTAAAAGATAAAGATTTAAGCAGTATAGAGCAATTATCTACATTTGCAAAAAATGAAGGAAATATAAATACTACAAAATTAAATAAACAAGGTTTGGCAAAAATTTTTGATAATGTAAGCCAAGGTTTAGTTCAAAAAGTATATGCTATGAACCAACTACCAGATGAATATAAAATGACACCACAAGAATTTGTTAATTCAGTTGTAGAGTTTGTATCTAATCCACAAGTAGATGTAAAAGCATTAGGATTTGATGAAAAAAGCATAAATAACCTAAAACTATTAAAATTAGTAATAGATGATAGTGTAGCAACAAATAAAACAAAATATACAGCAACAGAATTATCAAAAGTGTTAAATATAGATAAAACTCAAATGTATAATTTATATGCATTAATAGATTTAACACAAGGTAATACAAGTAACTGGAAATCAACATTGAATGAATTTGTTAATTTAATATTAGCAAATACTAATAATGAAAATGTAAAAAATAGTATTAATGAAGAATTATTAGGTCAACTAAAATTATTCTCTAATATAATGGATAGCACTATAAAAAATAGAAGTTTTACATATAAAGAATTAGCAAGTTTTATTGGAATAAGTGATGCAGATAGTAAAAATATTTATAGTGTTTATGTATCAAAAAATACAACATTAAAATTAACACCTCAAGAATTTGTAAAATTTGTATTAGCGAACCAAAAATCTGAGGTATTAGCAAGTAACATGGATAAAGCTACATTAAATAGTCTAACTTTAGTACAAAAAGTTATGCAAAGCACAATTAATAATACTAAATTTACTAGTACAGAGTTAAGCCAAATGTTAGGAATAGATATAGAAGAATTAAACTTAGTATATGGTTTATATAATTACAAAAATGTAGCTACAAGCCAAACAATATCAGTAAAAGATTTTATAACATTTTTGAAAGATGATGTTATGAAAAATGATAAATATTCAAGTAACTTTGACGACGAAACAAGCAAAAAGGTAAATACAGTAGATAGTATTATAAATGCAAGTATAAATAATGTTCAATACTCAAAGGACGAAATATTTGCAATATTAAGTGATTTAACAAATAGCTTAGACAAAAATACTGTAGATTTATTATATATTTATTATGGAAGTTCAAAAGACTATAATGAAGAATGGACAATTACAATAGAGCAATTTATAAATTACTTAAATGAAGATATATTAACAGATAGTAGATTCGAAGACTTTATAGATGAAAGTTTAAGAGAAGATATAACAGGAGCAAAAGATACAATAAATGATGCTAAAAAAATGTTAATAGGAGAAAATTATTCAAGAGTTATATTAAATACAAAATTTGAACCAGAATCACAAGAAACATTTGAATTTATACAACAAACAAAAGATGCATTATCTCAAAACATAGATGAGGTATATGTAATTGGAGATTCACCAATGGCATATGAAATGAGTAAATCTTTTGATGGAGAATTAAACTTTATAACAGTTTTAACTATGATTGCAATATTTGTAGTAGTAGCAATTACATTTAAATCAATAATTGTTCCAGTAATTTTAGTATTAACAATACAATGTGCAGTTTATTTAACAATGGGAATACTATCTTTCACAGGAGAAGGAGTTTACTTTATATCACTTTTAATTGTTCAAAGTATATTAATGGGAGCAACAATAGATTATGCAATTTTATATACATCATATTATATTGAACACAGAAAAGTAATGGGAGTAAAAGATTCAATAATAAATTCATACAATAAATCAATTAACACAATAATAACATCAGCATCAATATTAATTATTGTTACATTAATAGTAGGAAACTTTGCTTCAGCAATAGCTGCTAAAATATGCAAAACAATATCAGAAGGAACAATGTGTTCAGTAATATTAATCTTATTGTTATTACCAGCAGTAATTGCTATGTGTGATAAATTAGTTATGAGAAAAAATAAATAATAAAGATTTATAAAGAGCTTTCAAGTATTTGAAGGCTCTTTAACTGTTATTTATAATAGTTCCTTAACGATTTGAACGCTAGTAATAATAAGCTAAAAAATTCCGTTCTCCAAGGCGTTATAGACAAATTGGTTTTAAAAAGTAAAGAGACACACTCTTCTTAGCAAAAGCATTATGGCGCTGTCGCTTCTCAGGGTCGAACTCGTTTTTTATCTTATTATTACTAGCGTTTTTACATTAGTTAATAGAGCATAATGTTAGTAGCCTATGTTGAAAATTATGTAAATTTGTAATATAATAATTAATAGTCACAATAAAATAACATATATTTGTAATTATAAATATATGTAGATGTAGTGTAAAAATTTAATTTATGAAGGGAGAAACAATATGTTTAAAACAAAAATAGCATTTGAAACAAAGGAAAGTGCAGATAACTTTTTACGGATTTGTGAAAAATTGTATCCAGAAATTACAAAACTAAATATTGATAATTGTATCTTAGAAATTGAAGGTAACTTTAAGCAATTCCCCAAAGACTTGATTATGCAGGTTAGAGCAGATTTTATACTTGAATGTATTTTTTTAGCCGACTCAAAAGAACAATATGAAACCTTTTTTAATAGTTCAAATTATCAAGAGGCAATGCAAAAGATTGCTTCAGAAGTTGACTCGTATTTTGAATTCATAATGCAAATTGAAAGATTGTTAAACTTTAATGTTCAAGAAGCAAAAATATTTGAAATATATATAAAATACGAAAACATAGGAGAACTTGAATATAGCTGGATTAGAAAGTATAATATATTTCAAGAAGAAAAAATTAAAGTAGCACAAGAAAATTTAATTATAAAATCTTGTGAAGAAAAAATTTGCAATGTTTTCAAAAAACTAGTAGCATGGGAAGATTTCATAGAGGAGGTTAGAAAATATAATTATTTTGAGTTTAATGGAATGGAAAATAGGCATATAGAGGAAAACAAGTCAATAAGTAGATGCATAAAAAGGATAGAATGTCTGCCTAAAATGTCAAAGATTGATAAAAACTTGCAAATGCTTGACAAATCATTAACAATCAAAGAAAGATTTCAGTTTGTTTTGGGGTGTCTAAACCTTTATGATCGGTATAATGAAGATCTTTATAAGGCTATGTTAGCAATAATAAAATTCAAGAGAATTGAAGGAGGAATGATTTCATCAAAAATCATAGAAGAAATTATTAAGCTAGAGATAAAAGACTTTAATGGAAAAGATGCAATGAAAATTCTAAACGACTTTTTGTATCAAATAAATAATTTAGCAAAAGCTGAATCAGGATTACCAGTTAATAAATTGCATGAAATAAGTGTTATAGAATTTTTAAGCGATTTACAAGAATTTTTACTGACGGATGAAGAACTACAAAAGTTGGATGCAAAACCTCCAATTAGTATATTAAATTTGTAATAACTACACATAAGAGCTTTCAAGTATTTGAAGGCTCTTTAACTGTTATATCCTTAACTATCTGAACGCTAGTAATAATAAGATAAAAAACGAGTTCGACCCTGAGAAGCGACAGCGCCATAATGCTTTTGCTGAGAATAGTGTGTCTCTGTACTTTTTAAAACCAATTTGTCTAAAACGCCTTGGAGAACGGAATTTTTTAGCTTATTATTTCTAGCGGTTTTACATTAGTTAATAAGGCATAATATTAATAGTCTATCTTGAAAATTATGTAAAATTGTAATATAATAACGAAGATTTATAATTGAATAAAGGGCATTTATAAGTATAAGCCTACAAATGTAGAAAAACAAAATTTAATTTATGAAAGGAGAAACAATATGTTTAAAGCAAAAATAGCATTTGAAACAAAAAATGATGCAAATAATTTTTTACGGATTTGTGAAAAATCCTATCCAGAAATTACAAAAATAAGTACGGATAAATGTATTCTAGAAATCGAAGGAAACTTTGAACAATTTCCAAAAGAACTGATTATTCAGCTTAAAGCAGAATCTATACTTGAGTGTATTTTCCAAAATAAAGAAGTAAATGCATATAGTATAAATGAAGTAGAATTTTATGACAAAAAGTTGAATTATCGGGAAAAACTGCAAAAGCTAGCTTCAAAAGTTGATTCATATTTTGAATTCATAATACAAATTGAAACCTTATTGAACTTTGATGTTCAAGAAGCGAAAGTATTTGAAATATATATAAGATATGAATGTATTGATCAAATTTATTATGGCTATATAGAAAGTCGACTTGAACAAAAGAAAGCAAGTATATTTGCAGAAGAAGGAATTTTGAGATTGCAAGAAGATTTTATTATTAATCACTGCGAGAAAAAAATTCATTATGCTTTTCAAGAGCCAATAGATTTGATGTGGTTGGTAAAAGAAGTTCGAAAATATAATTATTTTGAGTTTAATAGAATAGAAAATAATTATATTGAACAAGGTAAAACAATTAACAGAAGAATAAAATGCCTGCCTGAAATACCAGAAATTGATAAAAACTTGCAAATGTTAGACAAATCTTTACCAATTAAAGAAAGATTAGAATTTGTATGTAAATGTTTACATTTATATGTAGGTTTTAAAGAAGATTTTAGAAAGGCTTTACTAGCTATTATAAAGTTTAAAAATTTGGAAAGTAATAAAATTTTACACGAAATTAAAATAAAAATTATTAAACTAGAGATGAAAGGTACTAATACAAACGATGCAAGAAAAAAATTAGATGAGTTTTCTCGTCGCTTAAATAACACTATAATACTAGCGGGTAAAATACCAATGCGAGGAGACATTACGGCAGATCAAATGACTGTAGTGGATATAGAAGACTTTTTTAGGGATTTGCAGGCATTTGTATTAACTGATGAAGAATTACAAAAACTGGATGCAAAACCTCCAATTAATATATTAAATTTGTACTAACTACACATAATAAGAGCTTTCAAATATTGAAAGCTCTTTAACTGTTATTAATAATATATCCTTTTTAAAAATGAACTATTTGAATGCTAGAAATAATAAGATAAAAAACGAGTTCGACCCTGAGAAGCGACAGCGCCATAATGCTTTTGCTGAGAATAGTGTGTCTCTATACTTTTTAAAACCAATTTGTCTAAAACGCCTTGGAGAACGGAATTTTTTAGCTTATTATTTCTAGCATTTTATATTAGTTAGCAGTCCATCTTGAAAATTATGTAAAATTGTAATATAATAACAAGGATTCATAATCAAATAGCAGATATTTATAAGTATAAGTCTGCTAAGGTAGTAAAAAATTTAATTTATGAAAGGAGAATCAACTATGCTAAATGCTAAAGTGATGTTCGACTCAAAAGCAATCGTCAACAATTTATTGCGGTCTTGTGGTAAATACAAGGAGGAAATTACAAGACTAGTTATAAACACAATGTATGTAGAAATTGAAGGAAAATTTAAAAAAGTTCCAAGAAAGATAATTGATGCTATATCATTGGGCAATGTACTCGAATACAAGTTCGAAGAAGATGCGGATTCAGAAGTAGTTATGTCAGAAGAAGTCAAAGAGACTGAAACAGAAGAAGTAAGCTCCGAGGCAGAAGAAGCTAAAGAGGCTGAGACTGAAGAAGTAAGCTCCGAGAAAGAAGAAGTCAAAGAGACTGAAACAGAAGAAGTAAGCTCCGAGGCAGAAGAAGCTAAAGAGGCTGAGACTGAAGAAG
>CANRGE010000035.1 GCA_947630065.1 uncultured Clostridia bacterium | reverse complement strand
CTAAACAAGATTATACAAAAAAAGAGTTGCGTTAGCAACTCTCAGAAAGAAAAATCAACGATTTTTCTTATTTTTTAAAATTGCACATAACCTAAATTAAGTATAGAGTGTTGTAATATTACATTTATATTACAACACTCTATTTTATTGACTATTAAAATGTTGAAATGTTATAATATTTGTTGGAATATAGTATATTTTGACATATACAAAGGAGGAAAATACTATGAAAAAATCAGTAAAAGTAATTAGTGTACTATGTATTATAACTATACTATTTTCAATAATATTACCTAGTATAGTAAATGCATCAAGTACTTCATATACACAAACTATAAAAAGTGGAATTGAACAATTCCCAGAAAGTTATAGAAAATATTTATATAAAATACAAGACTTACATCCAAACTGGACATTTGATGCATATTACACAGGAATAAGTTGGAATACTTTAGTTGAAAAAGAAACTGACTGCGGCCATAATAGAATAATAGCATCAGCAAATAGCCTATGGAAATGCAATAGACCTACTAGCAATGTAGAAAGCGGTTATGCTTGTGCATCAGATGCAATAATTAAATATTATATGGATCCAAGAAATTTCATTGGTGATGATGTAAAAATTTTTCAGTTCTTAGAAATATCATATAATGAAAAAATATCTACAGTTGATAGCATAAAAACAACAATAGCATCAACATTTATGAATTCAGATTATAAATATAATAAAGATGGAATATATTTATCATATGCAGATATAATATTAGAAGCAGCAAAACAAAGTAAAATGAGTCCATTTAGTATAGCAACAAAAATAATACAAGAAGTAGGTTCAAAAGGAAGCGAATCTGTATTTGGAAGATATCCAGGATATGAAGGATATTATAATTTCTTTAATTATGGAGCAAATGATGAAGGAAATGCAATTGAAAATGGATTAAAATATGCAAGAGACAAAGGATGGAATAATCCATATACAGCAATAGTAGAAGGAGCAAAGTTATTAGCAAACTCATATACAAATGCAGGACAAAATACAGCATATTTTTATAAATGGGATGTTGTAGGTTCAACAATTTTAACATCAGGAAATACACAAACAGTAGTATCTAGTACAAGTTCTTCAGAAAATCAATTATTTAGACATCAATATATGACAAATGTAGAAGACCCAACAAGTCAAGCAAGAAATACATATTCAACATATGTTAAAAATGGAATAATAGATGAAAAATTAAACTTTATAATACCAATTTATGATAATATGCCAGCAGCAAATAAATTACCAACAAATTTAACAACAAAAGATGGAGCTTTATATTATTTAACAGGAACAGCAGTAAGATTAAGAGAAGCACCATCAACAAGTGCTAAAGCTTTAGCAACATTAAATACACTAGATGAAATTGTAGCAGTAATTGAAAGAGAAACTGCAACAGACTCAACAGGAAGAAAATGGGATAAAGTAAAAATTTCATCTGGACAAATTGGTTACATAGCAAGTCAATATTTATCGCCATGTCAAGATGATACAACACAACAAGTACAACAAAAAGCAGAAGCAAAAATAGATGGAACAAATATAAAAGCAACTCCAACAACAACAGTATCTAAAGTAGGAGAATTGTTAAAATTAACGAAATATGAAGTTTATTCAGGACAAACAAAAATAACAGAAGATTCAAATTTAGCAACAGGGTATATTTTGAAAGATCTTACAAATAATAAACAATATACAGTAGTAGTAATGGGAGACGTAAACGGAGATGGAAAGATATCATCTTCAGATTATGTAAGAATAAAAAATAAATTAAGAGAAAAAGTAACATTAGATGAGTTCCAAAATAAAGCATCAGACGCAAACTTCGATGGAAAAATAACATCAGCAGATTATGTAAAAGTAAAAAATGTGTTAAGAGGTAAAACAACCATTAATATGTAAGCATAATAAAAAAATAATGTAAAAAGAGGAGAATATAATGAGTAAATTATTAAATAATACAATAAAATTAATCTTTTTAACTTTATTTGCATTGTTAGGATTATCTACAATTAGTAAAGCAGCATCATTTGATGCGAAAATTTCAAGTACAAATGTGAAGGTAGATGGTACTTTTACAGTAACAGTTTATGCAAATAATGCAGCTGGAATGTATGATGTTTCCGCAAGTAATTCAAATGTTACAGTAGTTAGTGGAGACACACATGAATTCTTAGAAAATGGTTCTACTACAGTTACATTTAAAGCAGTTAAAGCGGGTAATGTTACTATAATAGCAAAAGCAACAGATATGACAGATTCAGATAATGATGAACTAGAGGTTAAAGGTAGTAAAACATTTAATGTGACTATAACTGAAAACTCTAGTAATACAGGTGGAAATACTGGAGGAAGTAACAACAATAATAATGGTGGAACAACGAATAACAATTCTTCTACAACAACAAAAGCCACAATTACAAAATTACAAGTAGGAAGTAAAAGTTATAAAAATCCAAAAAAAGATTTAACAATTACATTTGATAATGACATATCTAGTGCAAAAATATCTGCAACAACAAGTAATGGAGAATCATATAAAGTTTCTGGAAGTAACGTATCTGACAATACAGCAAAATTAGAAGTTGGTACAAATAAAGTAACTATAACACTTGCATCAGGAAATGTGTATACATTAAGAATTCAACGTTTACCAAAAGAGGAAGAAGTAAAACCAAATGTTATAGATGAAACTCAAGAGCCAGTAGAAGCACTTGCTTTAACTTCTTTAAAAATAGGCGAATATACATTAACACCAGAATTTTCAAAAGATGTACTTGAATATACTTTATCAGAACAAATACCAAATGATATAACAGAATTATTAGTAGAAGCAGTAGCAAATAAAGAAGGGGCAAAAATAGAAGTAACAGGAAACACAGAATTAGTAGAAGGAGAAAATATAATAGTTGTAACAGTAACATTAGGAGAAGAAACAGTAAAATATCAAATAAAAGTAAATAAAGAACAAGCAGCTATAATGCCAATACAAATGACACTAGATACCCAAGCAACTGAAACAACAGTAGCTCCTCGTTGGAATACTACACAAAAAATACTAATTACCCTATTTACATCAATAATAGCAATAATGGGAATATGCTATGCTGTTATAGAATATAGATATACAAAAAATAAAGAATATGACGATGAAGATGATGATTATGACGGAGACTATGAAGAAAATGATGTAGATGTAAATACAGATTACATTGAAAATGATACAACAGATGATACGCAAAAAGGAAAAGGAAAACATTTTTAAAAATATGATAGACATTGATAGTTAAAACTATTGATGTCTATTTTTTTGAGACCTTGAATTTAGATAGCAACTTTAAGATGTAGAGAAAAGGTCGCACGAAGCGAGATTTGTTGTATAATAGGAAAGTTTTACTTTCCTATTATACAACAAAATAACATTGCACAGAAAATTTACTTTGTAAATTTTCGCGTCAACAAATCTTTACGCTTCTTTGAGACCTTGAATTTAGATAACAAATTTTAAGATATATAGATAAAAGGTCTCACAAAGCGAGATTTGTTGTACTAAAAAACAAAAAAAAGTTTGCATTTTGTATTGACAAAATAATAATTTATTTTTATAATGTATACGAACAAAAATTCGAAAGGAAAAATAAAAATGAAAGAAAGAATAGATAATTTATTAGTACAAAAAGGATATTTTCAAACTAGACAAAAAGCAAAATACGCAATTGAAAATAGAAATGTAAAAATAGATGGAATAATAATAGATAAATCTAGTAAACAAATAGAAGAAACAAGTAAAATAGAAATTATAGGAGAAACATTACAATATGTAAGTAGAGGAGGATTAAAACTTGAAAAAGCAATAACTGTTTTTAACTTAGATTTACAAGGTAAAATTTGTATAGACATAGGAGCATCTACAGGAGGATTTACAGATTGTATGTTACAAAATGGGGCAAAAAAAGTATATGCAATTGATGTAGGACATAACCAATTAGACGAAAAATTAAAAAATGATAATAGAGTTATAAACTTAGAAGGAACAAATATAAAAGACTTAAAAATTAATGAATTTGAAAAAGTAGATTTTATTTCAATAGATGTGTCATTTATTTCATTAACTCAAGTTGTGGAAATAGCAGTAAAATTAGTAAAAAACGATGGAATTATATGTGCATTAATAAAACCACAATTTGAAGTAGGAAAAGAATTTTTAAATAAAAATGGAGTTGTAAAAGACAAAAAGGCACATTGTAAAGCAATAGAAAAGGTATTAATGATTACTAAAACATTAAATTTAAAAATTGAAGGTATAGACTATTCTCCAATAAAAGGTCCTGCAGGAAATATAGAATATATAACTTATTTATCAAAAAAAGATAATGAGCAAGCAATAGATTTATTTGCATTAAGAGAAAAAATTAAAGAGATTGTAGATGAGTCTCATAAAAATTTAAAGTAGAAAGGGAGATTAAATATGATTTCAAATTTACATATTAAAAATATAGGGATAATTGATGACATAAATATTAATTTTAATAATGGCTTTAATGTATTAACAGGAGAAACAGGAGCGGGAAAAACTTTAATTATAGATTCATTAGAAATAATTGCAGGTGGAAGATTTTCTAAAGAAATGATAAGAAGAGGAGAAGACCATTCAGTAGTAGAATTGTGCCTATATTTACCAGGCAATGAATTACAAATGGATGGAAATATTATAGTAACAAGAGAAATATATTCAAATGGTAGAAATTTGTGCAAAATAAATGGAAGGCTAGTAACAGTAAATGAGTTAAAAAGTTTTATGAAAAATGTAATTGATATACATGGGCAACATGATAATCAAAAATTATTAGAGCAAAGTTCACATATTACTTATTTAGATAATTTTGCAAACAAAGAGTTAAAAGAATTAAAAGAAAAATATTTTAATCTATTCAAAGAATATAATGATATAAATTTACAATTAAAAGAAAACTATGGAGATGATAAAGAAAAACAAAGAAAAATAGATTTATTAAAATATCAAATTAACGAAATAGAAGAAGCAAATCTAAAAATAGGAGAAGAAGAGGAATTAGAAATTTTACGAAATAAAATATTAAATTCAGAAAAAGTTTCAGAAAATTTAAATATAGTAGAAAATGAAATTAGTGAAAATGCTATAGATTCTATAAGCAATGCAATTAGAGCATTAGAAAAAATAGAAAGCATAGATAATGAATATGAAGAAAAACTAAGCAATTTAAAAAGTATATATTATGATTTACAAGAATTATCAAGAGATGTATCTTCATTAAAGGAAAATACTGACTTTGATGAACAACAAAGACAAGAAGTTGAAACTAGATTAGATTTAATATTTTCATTAAAAAGAAAATATGGAAGTAGTATAAACGAAATTTTAGAATACAATGAAAGCATAATAAAAGAAGTTGAGCAAATAGAAAATTTAGACGAATACATACTAACATTAAAAAATAAAAAGAGTGAATTAGAAGAAAAGATGAGTAGTATATGTAAAGAAATGAATTTAATAAGAATTAAAAACGCAGAAATTATTTCAAAAGAAGTAACAAAACAATTGCACGAATTAGAAATGCCTAATTGTAGTTTTAAAATAAAGGTAGAATACAAAAATAATAAAGAATTTAATGAAAATGGGTTAGATATAGTAGAATTTTTAATAAAAACTAATATAGGAGACGAACATCAACCTCTAACCAAAATTGCATCAGGAGGGGAAATGTCTAGAATAATGCTTGCTATAAAAAATGTATTAGCAGAATCAGATGATGTACCAATATTAGTATTTGATGAAATAGATACTGGAATAAGTGGAGTAGCAGCAAATAGTGTAGCAGAAAAAATAAAACAAATATCTAAAAAACATCAAGTATTATGTGTTACACATTTAGCACCTATAGCAGCAATTGGAGATTATAATTACTTTATAAGTAAAAATATAATAAAAGAAAAGACACAAACCAATATTAAAATTTTAAATGAAGAAGAAACAATAAAAGAAATAGCAAGAATTGCAAGTGGAAATATAAATGAAATAACTATAGAACACGCAAAGCAATTAAGAAAAAATGTAGCATAAAATTGGATATAATCTAGACAATAATTTAAAAAAGTGATAAAATAGATATGTTATGCTTTTTTATAAAGATGCAGTATTATGGATGCATCTAAAAATAATATTATAGTTCAAAAAAGAAAGGAAAGAAAAAATGAATCAAGGAAGACGGAACTGCAAAAATTTCAAGAAAGTAATAATGTTTCTATTAGCACTTATTGTATTAACTAGTTTTAATCCAACAAGTGCTGTTGAAAAAAACATTGCTAATGAAAATGTGCAAAAAAATCTTGAAATATCAAATTTTATTACTACTACTAATAATAGTACTGCAAAAATTTTGAGAAAAATAAAAAATCAAGCACTTAGAACAAGCATAAAGATTAATGTACAACTAGATAACATTGCATACCAAGCAGGGCATGTAGTAGATAATTTAAACTATTATGAAGCAAGAAAAAGTTTATCTGAGGCAGAAAAGAAAATGGCAAAGTTAATGAAAGAAAAGAACTTTTTCAAAAGAGCAGACTTTAAAAAATTGCAAAATGCTACTAAGAAGATATATATTTCTGAACAATATGTATATCAATTAGAGACTACTGAAATTTATATGCTTGCTAAAGCTATACATGGAGAAGCAGGAGTATGTGATAAAGATGAAAAATACCGCGTAGGAACTGTTGTTATGAATAGAGTTGAAAGCGATTTATTCCAAAGCAACGTAGAAAAAGTTTTAAAAGAGGGATATTCATGCTATATGAATGATTTGTGGTTTAAAGAAGAACCAACTCAAGAAGAATTCGATATAGCAATAGACATTATTATTAATGGAACTAGAACTTTACCTAAAAATGTATTTTATCAAAGCAAAATAGCATATGGAACTATAATATTTGAAAGCAAATGGCACCAATATGGTGCACTCTAAAAACAAGAGAGGTTAAAGATAGTTAATCTTTAATCTCTCTTGTTATTTTTATATAATAGGAAAGTTCTACTTTCCTATTATATAAAAATAACATTGCACAGAAAATTTACTTTGTAAATTTTCGCGTCAACAAATCTTTACGATTCTTTGAGACCTTGAATTTAGATAGCAAACTTTAAGATGCAGAGAAAAGGTCTCGCAAAGCGAGATTTGTTCACAATAAAATTGCTTAAAGTTGTTTACATTATTGGAAAATTAAGGTATAATATAAAACATATTATAAGATAGATATTTGGTAAAACAAATATATTTTTGGAGGTTTTTATGAACGAAAATAATAATGAAGAACAAGAATTAGACATGAATCATCTAATAAAAATAAGAAGAGACAAATTAGAAGAATTACAAAGTAATGGAAAAAATCCTTTCGATATTACAAAATACAATAGAACACATACAGCAGGAGAAGTTAAAAATAATTATGCAGAATTAGAAGGAAAAGATGTGCAAGTAGCTGGAAGAATAATAGCAAAAAGAATTATGGGAAAAGCATCTTTTTGTACAATTCAAGATTGCGATGAAAAAATACAAAGTTATGTTAGTATAAATGATTTAGGAGAAGAAAGCTATAAAGAATTTAAAACATATGATATTGGAGACATAATTGGAATAAGTGGTTTTGTATTTAAAACAAGAACAGAAGAAATATCTGTACATGCAAAAGAAGTAGTATTACTTTCAAAATCATTAAGACCATTACCAGAGAAATTTCATGGACTAAAAGATTCAGATTTACGTTATAGACAAAGATATGTAGATTTAATAGTAAATCCAGAAGTCAAAGAAACTTTTATATTAAGAAGTAAAATAATAAAAGAAATTAGAAAATTTATGGACGAAAAAGGTTTTATGGAAGTAGAAACACCTACATTAACAACAGTTTCAACAGGAGATGCAGCACGACCATTTATAACTCACCATAACACATTAGACTTACAAATGTACTTAAGAATTGCACCAGAATTAAACCTAAAAAGATTAATAGTTGGTGGATTTGACAAGGTATATGAAATAGGTAAAAACTTTAGAAATGAAGGAATGGATATAAAACACAATCCTGAATTTACAAATATGGAATTATATTCAGCTTACTCAGATTATAATGATATGATGAATATTACTGAACAATTAATTTCAACAGTAGCTAACAATGTATTAGGAACAACAAAAATAACTTATCAAGGACAAGAAATAGACTTAACACCATCATGGAAAAGAATAACAATGCTTGATGCAATTAAAGAAGTAACAGGAATAGACTTTAATACAATAAAAACAGATGAAGAAGCACAAAAATTAGCAAAAGAAAAGGGCGTAGAATTTGATGATATAAAAAATACAAGAGGACATATTATAAATGAATTTTTTGAAACTTTTGTTGAGGAAACATTAACACAACCAACATTTATTATGGATTATCCTGTAGAAGTTTCTCCACTTACAAAAAGGAAAAAAAATAATCCTTCATTAGTAGAAAGATTTGAATTATTTATAGGTGGAAGAGAATATGGAAATGCATACTCAGAATTAAATGACCCTATAGATCAATATGAAAGATTTTTAAAACAAGTAGAAGCTAAAGCAAAAGGTGATGAAGAAGCAGGAGAAATGGATGAAGATTTTATAAATGCACTAGAAATAGGTTTACCACCAACAGGAGGATTAGGAATAGGATTAGATAGACTAATTATGTTATTAACAGATTCAGCATCAATTAGAGATATATTATTTTTCCCAACAATGAAACCACTTTCAGACCGTCAATAGATAACAAAAAATGATTAAATAAAGATAGAAAGGTAAATTGTTTTAATGAAAGAAGAATTAAGTGATTTCTTAAAAACTGCATATAAATATTGCAAAGTATATGCTGGAAATTATAGAGGAGTAAGATTATGAACGATAATTATTTGGATAAAATTAAATATGAAAAGATTGGGGAAACAAAAGATTCTGAGCAAAGACAATTAAATTGGAATATTGCATTTGGCTTACAAGCTGTAGATAATCTTACACCATCAAAATATATGGTAAACTTGGCAACAGAAAACATAATTGGTAAAAAAAGCTATGAAGTCGTTGAAGAAGAAGTAAAGAACTATTATGAAAATGTTGATAAGAAAAAAATAGATAAAGCTGAAAAACAAGCAGATGAGGTATCTTTAAGAATAGTAAAAATACTAAATGATAAAGCTTTTACATTTAATTATTTAACATTAAAACAATATCACAAAAAGCTATTTGAAAATATTGACATAGGAATAGATGGAAGATATATTGGAGAGTTTAGAGACTACAACATTACAAAAAAAGAATCAATTTTAAATGGCGAAACAGTACAATATGCAGACTATTCCATGATAGAAGAAACTTTAAAATATGATTTTGAAGAGGAAGCTAGACAAAAGTATATAGATAGAACAGATAAAGAAAAAATAGATAGGTTGTGTAAATTTACAGCACATATTTGGCAAGTACATCCTTTTGGGGAAGGAAATACAAGAACAACGGCTTTATTTATTCAAAAATATTTAAATAGCAAAGGTTTCAATGTTAATAATGAGCTATTTAAGGATAACTCGCTATACTTTAGAAATGCATTAGTTAGAGCAAACTATAGTAATATATCAAAAGGAATTGAAGAAGATAATAAATATTTAGTTATGTTTTTTGAAAATTTACTATTAAATAAACAAAATAAATTAGATAATTCTGAACTTAAATTATTCTAATTTATCTTAATTAGCAGATGTAAAGACTTAAAACAAAATTATAGTTTTACATTAATTGTAATTTTAAATAAAATATGATATATTAAAAAAGTTAAGAAAAAATTTAAAAATATATGTTATATAAAACGTTGCATTAAATAAAATTACAATAAATTTTTAAATGCAAAGGAGAAAAGTAAATGTTTAATTTTTATGATAATAGGAATATATTATATGTAATATTAGCTATTTTAGTAATAAGTAGTTTAGCAACAATGACACAAGACTATTTATTAGGTGTATTACTAACTCTACCAGGAGTAATAATAGCAATAACCTTTCACGAATTTGCACATGCATATGCGGCATATAGATTAGGTGATGATACACCTCGTATGCAAGGAAGATTAAATCTAAATCCTTTAAGTCATATAGATCCAACAGGAATTATATTATTAATATTTGCACATATAGGATGGGGAAAACCAGTACAAATAAATCCTAATAATTTCGATAGGAAATATTCAGCTAGTGCAGGAGAAGCAATAGTGTCTATTGCAGGTCCTGTTATGAATTTCTTAATTGCGATAGTATTTACAATAATATATTTTATATTAATGAAATTTGCAACAGCATTTTTATTTACAACAGCAGGAAGTGTTATATTAACTATAGTTATTTCTACAATAGTAGTAAATATAGGTTTAGGAGTATTTAATTTAATACCATTACCACCATTAGATGGCAGTAAAATATTTAGAAACTTTATGTCATACAATGTAAAAATGTGGTTAGATAAATATCAACAAGTGTTTTATATAATATTTCTAGTGTTATGGATTACAGGACTTTTAGGAGTAATAGTATCTCCTGTAATAAATGTAATTCAAGCAGGATTATTTAAAGTAATAGGATTATTATTTGGAATGTAGTATTAAAAGGGGAAAATAAATGGAAGATATAATAACATTAGGAATAGAGACTAGTTGTGATGAAACTTCAGCAGCTATTATAAAAAATGGAAGACAGGTTCTTTCAAATGTAATAAATTCACAAGTTCCTATTCATAAAAGATATGGAGGAGTAGTACCAGAAATAGCTTCAAGAAATCATGTTGAAGCTATTTCTAGTGTTGTAAAAGAAGCATTAGAACAAGCCAATATTACATTTAAAGATATAGATGTTGTAGCATGCACATATGGACCAGGTTTGGTAGGAGCATTATTAGTAGGTGTATCATACGCAAAAGCATTGAGCTATGCATTAAATAAGCCTTTAGTAGGAGTAAATCATATACAAGGACATATTGCAGCAAATTATATTACATATGAAAAACTAGAACCTCCTTTTCTATGCTTAATAATATCTGGAGGACATACACATTTAGTGCATATAAAAGATTATACAGAATTTGAGATATTAGGAAAAACAAGAGATGATGCAATTGGAGAGGCATTTGATAAAGTTGCAAGAGTAATAGGATTAGAATATCCAGGAGGACCAAAAATAGATAAATTAGCAAAAGAAGGAGAGCCTAATATAGATTTACCGCATACTCATTTTGAAAATAGCTTAGATTTTAGTTTTAGTGGAATAAAAACAGCAGTTTTAAACTTAAATCATAAAAATCCAAATTTGAATAAAGCAGATTTATGTGCAAGTTTTGAAAAAGTAGCAACAGATATGTTAGAGGAAAATACTATTGAAGCAATAAAAAAATTAGGAATAAATAAGCTTGCATTAGCAGGTGGAGTATCTGCTAGTCCATATATAAGACAACGCTTTAAGGATTTAGGAGAAAAAAATAATATAGAAATATATTATCCGGATTTAGTACTATGTACAGACAATGCAGCTATGATAGGAGTAGCAGGCTATTATAATTACATAAAAGGAAATGTATCAGAATTAACACTAAATGCAGAACCAAATTTAAAAATTTAGAAAGATAAGTAGGAAGGAATGATAGCAATATGGCTATTTTTGCAATAGGAGATTTGCATTTATCTTTTAATAATCCAAAACCAATGGACATTTTTGGAACTAATTGGGAAGGTCATGAACAAAAGGTTAAACAAGATTGGTTAAAAAAAGTAAAACAGGATGATATTGTTATTATAAATGGTGATTTCTCATGGGCAATGGATTTAGAAGAAGCATATTTAGATTTTAAATTTATAAATGAATTACCAGGGAAAAAATTATTATTAAAAGGAAACCATGATTATTGGTGGACAACATTAACAAAAATGAGGACATATTTAAAAGATAATAAATTTAATTCAATAGATTTTTTATATAATAATAGCTATTTATATAACAATTATATAATAACAGGTTCAAGAGGTTGGAGCTTAACAGAAAAAGACACAAACGAAAAAATAATAAATAGAGAAATTGTAAGACTTGAATTATCAATAGAAGACGGAATACAAAAATATGGAGAAGATAAAGAAATAATAGTATTTATGCATTATCCACCATTAATATCAAATAAAGTTAGTCCTCAAGAATTAAAATTTGTAAATCTGATGAAGAAATATAATGTGAAAAAATGTTATTATGCACACTTACATGGAAAATCTCATAGTGATGCAATTGAAGGAAATATAGAAGGAATAGAATTTAAGTTAATAAGTGGAGATTATATAGATTTTAAATTAGAAGAGATAAAATAAATAGAAAGCATTAATATTAATGCTTTCTACTTATTTTATGTATTATTATTTTTTATCATCTTTTAAAACTTCTTTTATTGCTCCAAGACTACTTAAAGCAGATGTTGCTTCAAATGGAATAAATACTTTATTTGCTTCACCATTAGCAACTTTTTCTAAAGCTTCTAAAGATTTTAATTGAACTAATTTCTCATTAGGGTTAGCATTTTTCATAGCTGAATAAATCATTTCAATTTCTTTTGATTTTGCTTCAGCAACTTTTTTAATAGCTTCAGCTTCACCGGCAGCTCTTCTTATTTTTGATTCTTTATCAGCTTCAGCTTCTAGAATAGCAGCTTCTTTTTGACCTTCGGCAATAGTAATAGCAGATTGTCTTTCACCTTCAGCTTGAAGAATTAAAGCTCTTTTATTTCTTTCTGCGTTCATTTGTTTTTCCATTGCATCACGAATATCTGCTGGAGGAGTAATGTCTTTAATTTCAACTCTGTCTATTTTGCAACCCCATTGATCTGTTGCTTCATCAAGTATCATTCTTAATTGGTCATTGATTGCATCTCTAGAACTAAATGTTGCGTCTAAGTCCATTTTACCAACAATATCACGAATTGTTGTGATTGCTAAGTATTCTATACCTTTCTTTAATGATTGAATTTCATATACTGCTTTTGCAGGGTCTGTAATTTTATAGAATACAACTGTATCTATTGTAATTGTAACATTATCTTTTGTAATAACTCCTTGAGGTGGAATATCCATTGTTTGTTGTTTTAAACTAACAACACTTCTTACATGGTCAATAAATGGAACTATAATTGTAAGACCAGCATCAGCTATTTTATGATATTTACCAAGTCTTTCAATTACATATACCTCAGCTTGTTTAACGATTTTAATTGATTTAAATGCGATTATTAAAATAATAACTAGTAGTACTAATAAAAATCCCATAAAAATACCTCCTTTTATAATATATAAATATTAATAACAAAAATTATTTAGTAACAGCAACTTTAACAGGTCTAACAATTACTTTTACACCGTCAATTGCAACTACTTCAACTTTAGTATTTTTTGCTATAGCATTTTTAGATTCAGAAACAGCAGACCAAACTTCACTGCTAACTTTTACTTGACCAATGCTAGACTCTGAACTAATATCTTTTATAACAATTCCTTTTTTACCTATTATAGAATATGCATTTGTTTTTAGATTATCTTTTGAACTGAATTTTTTTACCAAAGGTTTAGTAAGAAAAATTAATATAATAGAAGAAATAACAAATACGGCTGTTTGAATAATAATACTATCTGTAAATAAGCTTACTATACAAGCTAAAATTGCTCCAACTCCTAACCAAAATACTAAAAATCCAATAGTAATCATTTCAATTATAAAAAATACTCCTGAAATAACTAACCAAAATTGCCACATAAGCACTCCTCCTAAAATAAACTCATATAATAATTATACTACAAAAATTGGAAAAAATATAGTGTTTTTGCATATTTTTTGGAAAAATTATAAAATTATTAAAAATTAAAAAATATATTCACGAAAAATATATTTTGTGGTATAGTATAAAAGTAAATGTAAAAAATACGTTTTTATATTAGTTAAAACTAGAAAGGAATTGGAATTTGATGAAAAAGAAGTGGATTTTAAAAATAGCAATAGTAGCATTACTATTAATAGCAGTAGTAGTAATTTTAAAGTTAGCACCAAATTACGAAAAAGATAAATATGCAGACAAAATAAATCTTGTAATAAACAATAATAATGTTACAGGTAGATTAAAGCAAGATGTTTATATAAATGAAAACGGAGTAATATATATATCATTAGAAGATATAGAAAATTTTTTCGATGGGGAAGTGTTTTTAGATAGAGAAAATAATCAAATAATAACTACATCAGATACAAAAGTTTCAGTAATATCTTTAACAGAAAAGAAAATGAAAACAAATGGCTCAGATGTACAATTATTAGACACTGCCATAAGAAAAGATGGAACAATATTTTTACCAATATCTGAATTAGAAAAAACATATAATATAGATGTTGTAAAAACAAACAATTCAAAAGTAATAACTATAGAATCATTAGACAGAGAACTAATAAAAGCTGATGCAGTAAAAAAATTGAATGTAAAATATAAAACTAAAGTTTTATCAAAAAATGTTGACAAAGTAAAACAAGGTGAAAAAGTAGTTGTAGTATCGGAGTTAGAAAATGGATGGACAAAAGTAAGAACAACCAATGGAATATTAGGTTACGTTAAAACTGATAAGTTAACTAATAAAACAACAGTAAGAGAAGCACTAGAAACTCAACAACAAATAACAGGAAAAATCAATATGGTATGGGATTATTACTCAGAATATGTATCAGCACCAGATAGAAGCGGGACAACAATAGAAGGAATAAATGTAGTATCACCATCATTCTTCTCATTAGAAAAAGGCGATACTGTTAAAATAATAGATAATGCAGCAAGAGGTGGGACTCAATATATTGAATGGGCAAAACAAAATAATTACAAAATATGGGCTATGCTTTCAAATAATTCAATGCAGGAAACTACATCAACAATTTTAAATAATTATAAATTAAGAGAAGAATTAATAGAAGAGGTCGTAAAATTAGCAGTAAAATATAATTTAGATGGAGTAAATGTAGATTTTGAAAATATAAAAATGACAGATAAAGATGTGTATTCAAGATTTATAATAGAATTAGCACCAAGACTTAGAGAATTAGGAATGGTAGTATCTGTTGATGTAACAGCACCAGATGGAAGCGAAAACTGGTCACTATGTTTTGATAGAAACATATTAGCAAAAGCATCAGATTATTTGGTATTTATGGCATATGACCAATATGGAGTATCTAGTACAACACCAGGTACAACAGCAGGATGTGATTGGGTAGAAGTAAATGTAAATAAATTTTTAGGACAAGAAGCTGTAAAATCCGAAAAAATAATATTAGGTATGCCATTATATACACGACTATGGACAACAGATACAATAGCTGATAAAGTAAGCAGCAAAGTTATAAATATGAATAAAATAGACGAAAGTTTACCAGATGATGTAGAAAGAACTTGGGATGAACAAAAGAAACAATATTATGTAGATTATAGTAGTGAAAAATATAGATATCAAATGTGGATTGAAGACGAAACATCAATTAAAGAAAAATTAAACTTAATTAGTAAATATAATTTAGCAGGTGGAAGCTACTGGGAAAAAGACAGAGAAACAGAAAATATATGGACAATAACAAAAGAAGCGCTAAACAATTAAAAAATGCTTCAAAGACATACCCAATAAGTGTAGGGGCGATTTTAATCGCCCGCTCTTCAGAGAACTAGCTAATATAATTTAAGAAAAAATAGGAGGAACGAAGGATGAAAAACGTTGGAGTTGTAACACACACACACACACACACACACACACACGAATAGAAAGGAAAAAAGGAATAACATTAATAGCACTAATAATAACAGTAATATTGCTATTAATCTTAGCAGGAGTAGCAATAAATTTTGCCTTGCGGAGAAAACGGAATATTAAAAGGAGCAGAATACGCAACAGATAAATACCAAAATAAAGCAGAACAAGAGCAAAATGAAATAGATAAGCTAGGCAGTATAATGGATGGCTATATAAATGGAGTAAGAAATGAAGAACAAAATGACTTTTTTATAACAACAACATACGTAGGAACAAGCGAAATGACAGTAAAAGTAGATACAAGTAAAATATCAGAAGAAATAAAGAAATATGTATATATAGTAGGAGAAAAAATAAAAGAAAGCGAGAATGCAGAAGAAACAATAACAGAATTAGAAGCAGATACAAATTATGATATAACAGTAGTAGCAATAACAAACCAAAATAAACATCTAAAAGGAACAATAACAAGAAAAACAGAAAAGAGAACATATTTATATAAAAATGGAGACCAATGTGTAGCATTAACAGGAGGCTGGAAAGCAGAAGCAATTTTGGATACAATTAATACAGGAGCAGTAGCAGTAGTACCAACATTAACATTTAATAGTGATAATATGCAATTATATTGCTTGGCTTCTTCAGGTCAACAAGGAGGTTCACTATTAATAAATAATAAAATAGATTATTCGTCATATAAAAAAATATGCATAGAATATACTGCTACACTTGGAAGATATAATTCCGCGTCAGCAGTAGATTTTGTCAAAAATAAACAACAGCAAGCTTTTACGGGGTATATATATGGACCACATGCATGCTATGAACAGCCAATAACAACAAAAACAGTTGCAAAATGTGATATAGATAATGTTAATGATTTTGGAATATATATACAATCTGATAAAAGCAATGGAGCAGTTAATTGCAACATATATAATGTGTGGCTAGAAAAATAAAACAAAAAGAGAATTTAGTTATAAATTTGTATAACTAAATTCTCTTTTTGTATATATTTTTAAGTATAACCATATAATAAATAGTATAGAAAATATAAGTAATTTATTGAAATATATTTATTAAAATTTGGAGGTATAATGGATAAGATAAGATATTTTGACCATGCAGCAACTACATATACAAAAGAAGATGTAATAAAAGAAATGTTACCATATTTCTCTATTGAGTATGGCAATCCATCATCTATATATAGTATAGGAAGAAAAGCAAGAAGAGATGTAGAAAATGCAAGAACACGAGTAGCAAAAGCAATAAATGCTAATTCAAAAGAAATATATTTTACATCATGTGGAAGTGAAAGCGATAATTTAGCAATAAAAGGTGTAGCATTAGCAAATAAAGATAAAGGAAATCACATAATTACAAGTAAAATAGAACATCCTGCAGTATTAAATACATGTAAATGTTTAGAAGAACAGGGATTTGAAGTAACATATATAAATGTAGATAAAGATGGGATTGTTAATATAAAAGAATTAGAGGAAAACATAAAACCACATACTATATTAATTTCCATAATGTTTGCTAATAATGAAATTGGAACAATTCAACCAATAGAAGAAATTGGGAAAATAGCTAAAAAACATAATGTACTATTTCATACAGATGCAGTTCAAGCAATTGGAAATGTAGCAATAGATGTAAAAAAATTAAATATAGATTTACTATCTATGTCAGGTCATAAATTTTATGGACCTAAAGGAGTAGGAGCATTATATGTAAAAGAGAATGTACCATTTAAGAAAATTCAAGACGGGGGGCATCAGGAGAAAAATAAAAGAGCTGGAACGGAAAATACAGCTGGAATAATTGGAATTGGTAAAGCTATTGAATTAGCAACCAAAAATTTAGATAATTATAATAATAAACTATTGGAATTAAGAGAATATTATATAGAAAAAATAAAAGAAAAAATACCTAATATAAAAATAAATGGACATAGAAATACAAGATTATCAGGAAATGCTAATATAGCATTCGAAGGAATAAATGGGGAAGAATTATTAATATATTTAGATACAAAAGGAATTTGTGCATCTACAGGTTCTGCATGTAGTTCTGGAAGTACTGAACCTTCCCATGTTTTAACAGCAATTGGTTTAAATTCTGAAATGGCAAATAGCTCTTTACGAGTAACATTTGGAGAAGAAAATACAAAAGAAGATGTAGACTATTTAATAGACAATTTAGTAGAAATAATAAATAAATTAAGAAATAAAAATTAATAAGCGTACATTTATTAGAAAATGTACGCTAGTTATATTTTAATTAATCTTTTGTAGAAGATTTATCATCTAATCCTGCAAGCCATATAGGTGAAACATCAAAAATTTTTGCTAATTTTACAATAGTAGAAACTGTTACAGTTATACTACCATTTGCATATTTACAAATTGTACTTTTGGATTTTAAACCTAATTTTTTTGCTATTTCACCATAAGTTAAATCAGAATTTTTTAGAAGCTTGGTAAATCTTTTACTAAATTTTTGAGTATATTTATCTATCATTTTTGCCTCCTAAAACAAAATTTGTTTAAATTATAACATATTGTTTCTAAAATGTAAACAAAAAGGTTTAAAATAAAAATCAAAAATTCAATTGGAAAAGTTTGACAATTTTTAACAAATATTGTAATATGTTTCTATACTAGAAACGAAAGAGGGATATAAAATGGAATCAAAAGTTATTGGAAATAGAATAAAAGCATTAATACAAATAAAAGGAATAAAAAGAGTAGAATTAGCTGAAAAATTAGGAATAAGTTATAATACTTTAACTAAAAAACTTAATGGAAGTAGAGAATTTACTATTAATGAGATATTTGGAATTAAAGAAATATTAAATATGGATGCAAAATTGTGTGCGGATGTATTTTTTAATCCTACATTTTTAATAGAAGAAAGAAAAATAAACTAATTGTTTAAAAAAATAAATCTTGAGTATAATGAATTAAAAGGAGAAAGTTTTAAACATCAATAATTCATTATATTTTGAGATTTATTTTGCTTTAATTGTATGTTTTAAACTTAATTTGTGCCTTAAGAAAGGAAAGTAGGTTTAATGAAAGATTATTTAGGTATACAAAGTATAGAAGCAATAGAAGTTTTAGATTCAAGAGGAAATCCTACAGTACAAGTAGAAGTTGTAACAGATGGAGGATTTTCTGGAGTTGCAATAGTACCATCAGGAGCATCTACAGGAAGCTTTGAAGCTGTTGAATTAAGAGATAATGACAAAGAAAGATACTTAGGAAAAGGTGTACTTCAAGCAGTTGACAATGTTAACAAAAAAATTGCAAAAAAGATAGAGGGTATGAATGTATATGAACAAATTAAAATAGACGAAATGCTTAAAAAAATTGATGGAACTCCAAATAAAGCAGGGTTAGGAGCAAATGCAACATTAGGAGTATCTTTAGCTATAGCAAAAGCAGCAGCAAATTCACTTCGGACAAACATTATATAATTATATTGGTGGGGTAAATGCAAAAAAACTTCCAACACCAATGATGAACATACTAAATGGAGGTAAACATTCTGGAAACAATTTAAGTATACAAGAATTTATGATAGTTCCTACTGGAGGAGAAAACTTTAAAGAAAAATTAAGAATGGGAACAGAAATATATCATAATTTAAAGAAAGTTTTAAAAGAAAAAGGATATGACACCGGAGTTGGTGATGAAGGCGGATTTGCCCCAAATTTAAACAACGAGGAAGAAGCTATAGAATTAATATTAGAAGCTATAAAAAAAGCAGGTTATGAACCTAAAAAAGATGTATCGATTGCATTAGATGTAGCAAGTACAGAAATGTATGAAGAAGCTAAGAAAATAGATAAAGAAGGATATTACTTTTGGAAAACAGATGAATTTAAAACAGATGAAGAAATGCTTGAATATTTAATAAAATTAACTGAAAAATATCCGATAATATCAATAGAAGATGGACTTGCAGAAGAAGATTGGGAAGGTTGGAAAAAGCTAACAAAAGAATTAGGAGATAAAATAAAATTAGTTGGTGATGATTTATTTGTTACTAACATTAAAAGATTACAAAGAGGAATAAATAATAATATAGCAAATAGCATATTAATAAAGCCAAATCAAATAGGAACATTAACAGAAACATTAGATGCAATAGAAACTGCAAAACAAAATGGATATACAACAGTAATTTCACATAGATCTGGAGAAACAGAAGATACAACAATTGCAGATATAGCAGTTGCAACAAATGCAAAATTTATAAAAACAGGAGCACCATGTAGAACAGATAGAGTAGCTAAATATAACAGATTACTTAATATAGAAAATGAGTTAAATTAGTAAAATAGGACATAAATTGTTTAAGTGCAATTTATGTCCTATTTATGTAAAATCTCTGCAAGTATTTTAAAAACTTGAATTTTTTGTAGAAAAATCTTATAATATGTGGTATTATACAAGTACGAAAAATGAATCTGTTAAGTTAAAATGAAAGATTAGCACATTGAAATCTCAAAAATACTAAAAATTATAAGTGAAAGCTTTAAA
>CANRGE010000034.1 GCA_947630065.1 uncultured Clostridia bacterium | reverse complement strand
ATCTAAATTCAAGGTCTCAAAGAAGCGTAAAGATTTGTTGACGCGAAAATTTACAAAGTAAATTTTCTGTGCAATGGTATTTTTTTGTATAATAGGAAAGTTCTACTTTCCTATTATACAAAAAGATACTAGAGAAAATCTCTAGTATCTTTTGTATGTAAAAATAATATTCTATTTTCCATTTAAAGCTGTTGCAGCATCATAAACTATTCCTACTATTGCTGTTGATGCGAATATTAAAACAGCACCTACTAAATATGGTATCATTGATTTTTTGTAGTCTGCTTTTTCTTCAGCACTTCCCATCATATATTTAATACCTAATACTAAAAGTATAACTATAGATATTAAAACACCAACTGTTCTTACAACACCAATTATTTGGTTACCAAAATTTGTAACTGCTTCTGATTGGAAATCAGATCCTGTAAAATCAGATGGTTTTGTAGCAAATGAGTTTATTGATAATGTTGCTATTATTAAAATTATACTTAATACAGCTATTATCTTGTTTGTTCCTTTCATATTTTTCCTCCTATTAAAATTTTATATTAATTTACTCACCTTTGTGTTTATGAGTTAATATTAATAACTTATTTATGTTTATATCATATATATTATACATGATTTTTTTTTCCTTGTCTATACCTTTTTAATGTTTTTTTAATCAAAATAGCATATTTTGTAAAATTTTCTGTTTTTTATCCTATTGATGAATTTAATATTTGCATTACTAATCTCCAAATAAAGAAAGCTGAAAATATTACTATTGCTGCAACTGTATAAGGAATTAATGCTTCTTTTACTTTAGCTTGATCTTCTACAGTTGATGTCATAAATTTCATTCCTAAAAATATTCCTACTGCAACAAGTAAAAATATTCCTATAACACGAATTATATTATATACATTTTCAGATGCATCTTGTACACTTCCATAATCTATAACATCTCCGTTTCCTGCTCCTAAAAATGAATCTCCATCAGATATTATTTGTCCTGTTCCATATACAGTATTAGCATATGTGCATACTGCTAATATTAGTATAGTAATAATTAATATTTTTTCTAGTTTCATAATATAGTCCCCCTCTTCTTTATACTATATTCCTAAATTTGCACTAGCATCAAGTAAAACGCCCAATATTGTTGAAATTGCAAATATCATTACTGCTCCAATTATATATGGAATCATTGATTTTTTATAATCAGCTCGTTCTTCTACACTACCTAACATATATTTTATTCCTAATGCCATAAGGGTAATGACTGATACTCCTGAACCTATTGCTCTTAGTGCTCCTATAATAACAGAACCTGATTTTACAAATTTATCATTTTTATTTCCTAAAGCTTGTCCTGGTGTATTAGGATTATATTCATCTGGATCCGAAAAAGGATCACTCGCATTAGATATAACAGCAAAAACATTTATTATAACTAAAGCTATCATAATTATAGCAATTATTTGTTTCATTTTTTTCATATTTTCTATATTCCTTTCTTTTGCTAAATATACTCTAATTTTATTATATATTATTTTATTTTATTTTTCAATATATTTATTTATAAGACTTTTATAGTATTTTTTATATAATAGGAAAGTAGAACTTTCCTATTATATAAAAAATAACATTGCACAGAAAATTTATTTTGTAAATTTTCGCGTCAACAAATCTTTACGCTTCTTTGAGACCTTTAATTTAGATAGCAAACTTTAAGATGTAGAGAAAAGGTCTCGCGAAGAGATATTTGTTCAATAGATAAAGCGAATGTATAAAAAATACATTCGCTTTACCCATATACATATGTTAAATTCCTAATAATTCTTATTACTTTCCAGCCTATAATATTGTGCTATTAGTTCGTCAAGTTCTACACTTATGTTATATACTATTTCGTAATCTTTTCCTTCTTCTATGCTTTTGTTTAATTCTTCTCTTTTTTTACAAATAATATCATTTAACATATATCTTTCTTCCTTTCTATGAGTTTTTTATCTTTTGTGGTTTTTATATTTTATGTTATTATAGAAATGTTATATTATCTTTTTGTTATATTAAAAATACCATATTTTTACATATAGGTCAATAATATTACAACGTTTTTTGTGGTTTTCGTGCGACTTTTAGCGTTTTTAAATTTTGTTTTTTTGAATAATTCTACTTTTTTTTATTTTTTTCGACAGCATTATACAAAATGTACTAAATAATATAACCGATAAAATTTGTGAAATTCTTATATTTTTTAACATTAAACTATCAATTCTTAATCCTTCTATAAATATTCTACAAAAAGAATACATTATTACATATAAATATGTTATTTCTCCTTTAAATTTTCTATTTTTCGTTTTTTTATTTAGTATTATAAATATTATTAGTGTACATATAGATTCATATAGAAAAGTAGGATGTACAAAAATAAGTTGTCCATTTTCTATAATTCCCATTTTCCATGGCAAATTAGTTTGTGTTCCATATGCTTCTACATTTAAAAAATTTCCCCATCTTCCTAATGATTGTGCAAATGCAATTTGTGGAACAATATAGTCTAAAAGATTTAATATTTGTATATTATATTTTTTACAAAAGAAATATATTGTTATTACTCCTCCTATTATTCCTCCATATATTGCAAGTCCACCATCTTTTATATTTATAATTTGTAATATATTTTCATATTGGTCTAAAGAAAATATTACATAATATATTCTTGCACTTATAAATGATATTGGTAGTAATATTATTAATAAATCTATTATATTGTTATATTTTATTCCAAATAGCCCATCTTTTTTCTTTAACATAATAGTAGCAAGTATAATACTTGCTACTATTATTATTGCATACCAATATATATCTATATTAAAAATATTTATTGCTACTTTATTAACATTTAATTCTAAATTTAAAATAGGAAATGTTATTTTTTGCATAATTATTTTCCTTCCACTATTGATACTATCATTTTGTCTTCATTAAATACTTGATTTAATAATTTATTAGCATATTCTAATGTAACTTGATTATATTGTTCTAAGTATTCGAAGCTATTAATACCTTTAAAATAATCTGCTAAAAACATTCTTGCTATATTTCCTACTTCATTATATTCTGAAACATAGTCTCCATATATTTTTTTCTTTACTCTTATAAAATCTTGTTCATTTAATCCACATTCTTTATATTTTTGTATTTGTGTTTTCAACCCTTTTACCACTTCTTGTGGATTTTTTGATTGACCTGATATTAAAATATGTGCATATCCTCTTGAAAATTCATAATCTAATTCTGGTTGTGAAATTAGAGTTCCATTCTTATATAGTTGTTGATATAATTCTGAGCTTTTTCCTATTAACATATATAATATTATTTCTAATGCTATATGTTTTTTTACTATTTCTTCTTTTTCTAATTTATCTTTAAATCCTATTGCAAACATTGGAATACTTACAGGCATTTGTATTATTTTTTCTTTTTCTACTATATTTTCTGGTTCTTCAACTTCTATTCTTTTTATTTGTCCATTTACTTTTTGCTTTGTAATTTTTGATTTTATTTTTTCAATAATTTCTTCAGGTTTAAAGTCTCCACATACCACTAATGCCATATTTTCTAAACTATAAAATGTATTGTAGGCTTTATATAGCACTTCTTTTGTTATTTTTGATATTGATTCTACACTTCCTGCTATATCTATATTTATTGGAAGATTTTTATACATTAATTTTAATGCATTCATATATACTTGCCATGATGCTTCATCATCATACATATTTATTTCTTGTGCTATAATTCCTTTTTCCTTTTCTACATTTTCATCTGTAAAATATGGATTTTGTACATAATTCATAAATTCGTCTAATGCTTCATCAAAGTTTTGTGTTGCTTCAAATAAATATGCAGTGTGGTCTACTGTTGTATATGCATTAGCTTCTACTCCTAAGCTTGTTAGCGTATCTAGACTGTTTGTTCCATTTGATTGTTCAAACATTTTGTGTTCTAGAAAGTGTGCCACTCCATCTGGTACTTCTACTATTTCGTTTTCTTCTTGTGGTATGAATTTATTGTCTATTGAGCCAAAATTAGTTCCCCATATTATATATTTTTTTAGAGTGTTTGGCTTTGGTATGACCATTATTGTTAAGCCATTATCTAATTTTTCTAAATATAATTTTTCTTTAACTTTTGAATTTTCTATTATTTGCATACTATTTATATAATAATTTTGTTATATTTAATAAACTATTATTAGCTCCACGTGTCAGTTGCCATTTTCAAAGCGTGCTTTAGTCGAGCGTGAAAATGCCAACTGACAGCAATTTCTTAGCTGTAGCATTTTTAATGCGTACAGATAAGTTATGTGAAACGATGGAGCGGAAAATGTGTAGTAAGTTTTAAATATAATAAAACTATTATTTCCTCCTCTCAATTTTATTTTAAAAAGTAAATTGTATTTATTTTTATTTTGTTTGCTAATTTTACTATGTCTTCTTTATTTACTTTGTTTACTCTATTTATATATTCTTCAAATTCTACCATTTCGTGTGAGAATTCTTGTCCAAAATAATATGTTATTCCTGTGTCTTGTTCATCTGGAATAGCTTTTATTGTAGAAATCATTATAGATTTTGCATTTTGTATATCGTCTTCGCTAAAGTCTCCATTTTTCATTGTTTCTAATTGTTCTTTTATTATTTGTAAAGCTTTTTCATAATTTTTTATTTCTATTCCACATTTTATGAAAATATTATTTTTTTGTCTTAAATAAGATGAACCTGCTGTGTATGCAAGACTTGCTTTTTCTCTTACATTTTGAAATAGTTTCGAGTTTGCTGTTCCTCCTAAAATTGCGTTATATATTAATGCTGTATATTTTTCTTCTTCTTTTCCATCTACTATATCTAATCCTAATACTAATTTTCCTTGTGTTAATTCCATGTTTTCTTCTATTGTTTTTATTTGTTCATCCATATTTGTTTTTTTACTACTATCTATTATATAGTCTTTTTTTCTTGGTTGTAATTTTTTTATATTTTCATTTTCCTGTATTATATTTTTCGCATTTTCTATGTCCTTTCCAGAAACAAATATGTCTATTTTACATTTTTTTATTAATTCTTGATAATATTCATATAATTCTTTAGAATTAATTTTTTCTAATTCTTCTATGCTTCCATATTTGTATAAGCCATATGGCTCATCTTTATACATTTCTTCTATACATTTTTCTAATGCATATTGCGCTTTATTATCTTTTTTACCTTCTATAATTGTTTTTAAATTACTTTTTTCTGATTCTACATATTCTTTTTTAAATTCATTATTTTCTACTAATGGTTCTAAAATTATTTCTAATAATGTGTCTATTGCATCTTTTAAAAGGTTTTCTTTTTCTGGTAAAAATGCATCATTTATTGTTTCTAAATAAACTTTTATTACATGATTATCTCCTGTTTTTTCTATTCCACAGTTAAAAGATGCCCCATACATTTCTTCTAATTTTTTGCTTATTTCTTCAAGTGTTTTATGTTTGCTTGTTCCTCTTCTTAAAACTGCTGGAATTAATGCTTCTTTAGTTACATTTTCTTTTTTTAATGGTACTGTTATAAATAATGCTAATAAATTAGTTTTAAATTGTTCTGTTTCAATTTCGTGTACACTAATTCCTTCTTTTATCTCTATTTTTTTATAATTCATATTTTTTCTCATTCCTTTCTTTTACTTAAATAGTATAATACAAATTGGTAATTTTATACAATATATATTTTAAATTTTCTATGCAATGTTAGTTTTTTATATAATAGGAAAGTTCTACTTTCCTATTATATAAAAAACAGCGAATGTATAATTTACTACATTCACTGTTTTTGTTAGATTACTTAATAATTGTTTGTTCTTCAGCTGGTCCAATGCCGATATATTTTACCTTAACACACGCATATTCTTCGATAAATTCGATATATCTTCGTGCATTTATAGGTAAATCCTCATATCTTTTAGGAGTACGGGTAATTTCCCAGCCTTTAAATGTTTGGTAAATAGGCTTACAGTTTTCCAAGTCAAAAGGAACATATTCGATTGTTTCGCCGTTATATTCATACTGTGTACAAACCTTAATCGCTCCAAGCCTTCCTATTGTGTCAATATGGTTTAAGCACAAGCCTGTAACGCCATTTAAAAATCTGGCGTTTTTTATTAGCACTAAATCCAACCAGCCACACCGCCTAGGTCTTCCTGTTGTTGTTCCATATTCATGCCCTAACTCACGAATTCTGTCTCCTATTACGTTGTTAAGCTCTGTTGGGAAAGCACCTTCACCTACTTTTGAGCAATATGCCTTCATTACGCCTATCACTTCATTTACGAATGTAGGTCCTATTCCTGCACCAGATACACTGCCTGAAGCATTAGGATTAGAAGATGTAACCATCTGTCTATCCCCATGGTCAATATCTAAGCACAAGCCTTGTGCTCCTTCGACAATAATGCTGTTATAATTGCGAATATTTTCATTTACAACTTTTTGCAAATTTCCTATGTATTTCTTTAATTTTTTTGAGTATTCCATGCACTTGTCGTATTCACTCTCTGCACTTATTTTGTCATAGCCTAACCTTTGAAATACTATATTCGCTTTTCGCAATGATTGTTGAATTTTTTCCATTAGGTGCTCTGTATGGACTAAGTCCCACATACGTGGTCCAACTCTTTCGGCTTTTGATTCGTATGTTGGACCTATTCCTCTGCCTGTTGTGCCAACCTTATTCTTACCTTTTAGCTCTTCCTCTGCTGCATCCATTTGCTTGTGATGAGGCAATATTATGTAGGCTCTTTCGCTGATAAGAAAGTTCTCAGCTGTTATTTTAATTCCAGCTTTTTGCATTTCTTCAATTTCGGAATTTAAAACTTCCAAATCAACCACAACACCTGGTCCTATAGTAGATACTACCTCGGGTCTTATTATTGAAGACGGCAATAAATGCATTGCATATTTTTTGCCATTAGCTACAACAGTATGCCCTGCATTATTTCCGCCTGTTGCCCTAATTACTAAGTCTACATTCTTTGACTCGTAATGTGTAGCCCGGCCTTTGCCTTCATCTCCCCATTGCATTCCAACAATTACCTTTACCATAATCTCTTTCCTTTCTGAAGAATTATTTTATTCTTCAAGTTGCAAAATTGTTTGTTACTGCATTATTCTATCATAGTTATTTACATAATTCAAGTTGTTTTTCATAGAAAAAAATACCCTCATATTAGCTGTGATTACTAATAAAAGGGTATTTTTTCTATGATAATAATTCTTTTACTACTTCATTTATTGTTTTTCCATCTGCTTGTGTTCCTATTTTTTCTTTTGCAATTTTCATTACTTTTCCCATTTCTTTTATTGATGTTATATTTTCTTGTTTTATAATTTCTTCTATTATTTTTGTAATTTCTTCTTTTGATAATTGTTCTGGTAAATATTCAGATAATATTTCTATTTCTGATTGTATATTTTCTACTAAATCTTCTCTTCCGCCTTTTTTATAATCTTCTATTGAGTCTTTTCTTTTTTTAACTTCTTTTGCTATTATTTCTAATATTTTATTATCTTCTAATGTAATTCCTTGGTCTTTTTCAACTTGTAAAATTGCTGCTCTTACCATTTGTACAGCATTTTTTCTTAATTCATTTTTTTCTTTCATTGAATTTTTTAAATCTTCTAATAGTTTTTCTTTTAACACTTAATTTTCCTCCTCTGCTTTTTGCAATGTTATTTTTTTCTATAATAGGAAAGTAGAACTTTCCTATTATAGAAAAAAATATATCTTATATTAAATGCGTTTTTCGTATTTTGAAAAACGCATTTTGATATCTTATAAATTAAAATTTTCTTTTTCTTGCAGCCTCTGATTTTTTCTTTCTTCTAACACTTGGCTTTTCATAGTGTTCTCTTTTACGTACCTCTTGTATAACTCCATTTCTTGCACATTGTCTTTTAAATCTTTTTAAAGCATCTTCTATATTACCATTATTAACTTTTACCTCTGACATTTATTGTTCCCCTCCTTCCAGTGTTGTACACATTATGTATTTTTCATTAGGGGTTGTTTCTATATTTTTTAGTATAAACGTTTTCCCTATTTCTAATTCGTTTAATATTATACTCTAAATATTAATGTATTGTCAATATATTAGCATAAATTTAGTGTTACTGACTAATATTTTTAAAAAATTCTAGTCTTTAAATAAATCTCCTAGTGGTTTTGCTTCATTAATTCTTTTTATTGCTTCTGCAAATAATGGTGCTATTGATAACACTTTTATTTTTGGTATTTGCTTTTCTTCTGTAAGTGGAACTGTATCTGTTATTACTAATTCTTGTATTGAAGAATTTTTAATTCTTTCTATAGCTGGTCCTGATAATACCCCATGTGTGCACCCTGCATATATAGCCTTTGCTTCAAATTTTTCTAATATTTTTGCTGTTTCTATTATTGAACCTGCTGTATCTATTTCATCATCAAAAATTATAGCATTTTTATTTTTTACATCTCCTATAACTGTACTTGCTATTGCTCTATCATCATTTCCAGCTCTTCTTTTATCTATAAGAGCTATTGGACATTCAAAAAATTCTGAGTATTTATATGCTTTTTTTGAGCTTCCTGCATCTGTTGCTACAATAACCATGTCATCTAATTGTTTTTCTTTAAAATATGCCTCTAATAAATTTTCGGCTGATAATCTATCACAACTTATATTAAAATATGCTTGTATTGCTGGGTTATGTAAATCACAAGTTATAACCCTATCTGCTCCTGCTGCTTCAATTAATTGTGCCATTAGTTTTGCTGTTACTGGTATACGAGGTTGATCTTTTTTATCTGATCTTGAATAAATGTAATATGGTAAAACTACATTTACTCTTTTTGCTGATGCACGTTTTGCTGCATCTATTGTTATTAATAATTCCATAACTCTTTCATTTACTGGTGGCATTGTTGTTTGTACAATATAAACGTCTTGCTCTCTTACTGTTTCTAATAATTGTACAAAATTATTATCATTTTGAAATTTTATTGATTCAATTTTTCCCATTGTAACACCTAGATGGTCACATATCTTTTGTGTAAAACCTTCCGCAGATTTACATGCGAATATTTTAATATTTTCCATATATCTTCTCCATTCCTTTTATTTTTATTTATTATAACATTATTTGTCTTTTTTTGTATATGGTTTTTGTAAATAATTTAAAAATTAAATATAGCGGTATATTTTTATTATACCGCTATTTCCTTATACATTTACCAATACAATTTTTGAATTAAAATACGCTCCATCGCTTCGCATAACTTATCTGTACGCATTAAAAATGCTACAGCTAAGAAATACCTGTCAGTTGGCATTTTCATGCTTGACTAAAGCACAGAAAAAAATATATATCATGCCGCCGTGGCTAGTTTGCATCTTGTTTCAGATTATATTAAATTATATTAGCCTACCTTCGAAGAGCGGGCGATTAAAATCGCCCCTACACTTATTTAGCATGTCTTCGTAGACTTTTATATTTTTTACTAGTGCTTTTTTTCCGCCACTTTGCTGTGCATGATATATAATTTAATAAAAATGTACTTAGCTATTAGTTATTTGTGGCTGCGTCGGTAGTTTTTGTATATTTTAATGTTACATATGCTGATAAAGCTGAACGATTCGTACTTCCTACTGTAATTGAAATCTTTTCTTTTGTAACAGAAATTCCTATTTGATTTGAAAATCCACTTGTAGATATTGCAGGAATTGAACCTGTAGTAGTTGAATTCCACTTAATAAATGAATTGTCTAAACTTACCCAGATAGTATCTACATTAGAAATATTATGAGCATATTCTCCTGATGTTGAAGAAGGAAGTGAACTTATATATAATGTCTTTGTATATAATGGTTTTCCCATCCATATGTCATTTGTTTTTATTTCTTCTAAAGAATAATTTATTCCATTATATGTATTTAAAGGTATGTCTCTACTTGTATATAAATCTATTTCATTTCCTATTTTTGCAATATCTTTTTCTTCTTTATTATATGCATTTGTATATTTTTCTTTTGCTAGTTGTATCTTTTCAAATAAATTATTTTCTGTTATTTGCCCTATTGTTACTCCTGCTAGTATTAATAGCAAAATCACTGTTATTATTAATGCTATTAATGTTATTCCTCTTACATTCCTATTCGTGTGTGTGTGTGTGTGTGTGTGTGTGTGTGTGTGTTACAGCCTCAATGTTTTTCATCCTTCGTTTTCTCCTTTTCTATTTTATATTAGAATTATATATTTTAATTGTTTTCATGTCAATTGCTATTTTAATATATACATAATTTTTTTCGAGCATTGTCTTATATTTGTTATGAAAATTTTAATCTTCTTTTTTAATAATTGCAGATGAACAAATCTCGCTTCGCGAGACCTTTTCTCTACATTTTAAAATTTACTATCTAAATTCAAGGTCTCAAAGAAGCGTAAAGATTTGTTGACGCGAAAATTTACAAAGTAAATTTTCTGTGCAATGTTATTTTTTTATATAATAGGAAAGTAGAACTTTCCTATTATATAAAAATGTAGCGGTATATTTTATTATACCGCTTCTTTTTATACATTTGCCCATACAATTTTTCCTGCTTCTCTTGTTTTTTGTACATCTATAAGTCTTTGATTTTCTGAGCCTCTAAATTGTAGTGATGGGTTCTTTTTTTCCATTTCAAATTTTCCATCTACTATTACATCTATATTGTCTATTAGTTCTTTTGTTTGTGGCCAAGTATTATACATTTTTCCCATTACGTCTTTTTCAAAGTCGAATCCTGTATAACACCATATTGTCTTGTTTGGATATTTTTCTCTTACTTGTTTTACCAATTCGAGTAATCCTTGTTGATTTGAATACTCTAATGGTTCTCCTCCAAGTAGTGATAATCCTTCTATATAATCTTTATCTAATAAATCTAATATTTTGTTTATTGTATCTTGGTTAAATTCATTTCCATAGTTAAAGTTCCATGCTATTTCATTAAAACATCCTTTGCAATGATGATTGCATCCACTTACGAATAATGAAACTCTTACCCCTGGTCCATTAGCTACATCACATTCTTTTATTGTTGCATAATTCATAGTATTATCATCCCTTTCTAGCAAAATCTACTGCTGAAAAGAAGTATGTATTTTATAAGTGTAATACACGTGCTTTTATTTCCTTAGTTTTTCCTTCATTCCAGAAGTTTTCTCCTAAGTATCCACATGTTCTACGTGTTACATTCATTTTGCTGTGGTCTTTATTTCCACATTGTGGACATTCCCATTCATTATCATCATTTATTATTATTTCTCCGTCATATCCACATACATGGCAATAGTCAGATTTTGTATTGAATTCTGCATATTGAATATTGTCATATATGAATTTTACAATTTCTTCTAGTGCTTTTAAGTTATGTCTCATATTTGGTATTTCTATATAAGATATTGCTCCTCCTGATGATATTGGTTGGAATTGACTTTCAAATTTTAATTTTGCAAATGCATCTATTTTTTCTCTAACATCTACATGATATGAGTTTGTGTAATATCCTTTGTCTGTAACATCTGGTATACTTCCATATTTTTCTTTGTCTATTTTTGCAAATCTATAACATAAAGATTCTGCTGGTGTTCCATATAGTGCAAACCCTATATTTGTTTCTTTTTTCCATCTTATAGTTGTTTCTTTTAGATATTTTAAAACTTTTACTGCAAATTCTTCTCCTTCTTTAGTTGTATGGCTAACCCCTTTCATTAGTTTAGTTAATTCATATAATCCTATATATCCTAATGATAATGTTGAGTATCCGCCATATAAGAATTTGTCTATTGTTTCTCCTGATTGTAATCTTGCTATTGCTCCATATTTCCAATGTATTGGAGATGTATCTGAACGAGTTCCTTTTAGTGCATAGTGTCTGCACATTAATGCTTCGTAGCAAAGTTCTAATCTTTCATCTAATAATTTCCAGAATTTTTCTTCGTCACCTTGTGCTACTATTCCTATTTGTGGAAGGTTTATACTAACTACACCTTGATTAAATCTTCCTTCAAATTTGTAGTTACCATTTTCATCCTTCCATGGTGATAAGAAGCTTCTGCAACCCATAGGTGAAAATACATTTCCTTCATAGTTTTCACGCATTTTCTTAGCTGATATATAATCTGGATATAATCTTTTTGCTGAACATTTAACTGCAAGCTTTGTTAAATAATCATATTTTCCACCTGTTAAATTATTGTGTTCATATAATACATATATTAATTTTGGAAATGCTGGTGTTACATATACACCTTTTTCATTTTTAATTCCTTGCTCTCTTTGTTTAAGGATTTCTTCTATTATCATAGCATTTTCTTCGATGTATTCGTTTTCTTCATCTAAGTTTAAGAATAGAGTTACAAAAGGAGATTGACCATTTGTTGTCATTAATGTATTAATTTGATATTGTATAGTTTGAACACCTGCTGAAAGTTCTGCTTTTAGTCTTTGTTGTACTATTCCTTCTAATATATCTTGTGGTAATTTATCTCCATAACTTTCCATTAAATCTTTTTTAAATTTTTCTTTACTTTTTCTTAAATATTTTCCTAAATGCTTAATATCTACTGATTGTCCTCCATATTGGTTACTTGCTACTGCTGCTATTATTTGTGTTGTTACTGTACATGCTACTTGGAAACTTTTTGGACTTTCTATTAATTTTCCATTCATTACTGTTCCATTATCTAACATATCTCCTATATTTATTAAGCAGCAATTAAATATTGGTTGTAAAAAGTAGTCTGCATCATGGAAGTGTAGTATTCCTTCTTCATGTGCTTTAGATATTTTTTCTGGTAACAATATTCTTTTTGTTAAATCTTTTGATACTTCTCCAGCTATGTAATCTCTTTGTGTAGATGCAAGAACAGCATTTTTGTTAGAGTTTTCTTCTAATAGTTCTTTGTTTTGATTTTTTATTAATCCTAATATAGATTCATCTGTTGTATTTTGTTTTCTAACAAGTGCTCTTGTATATCTATATACTATATATTTTTTTGCAAGTTCATATTTTTTTAATTCCATTAATTTTTCTTCTATTATGTCTTGTATATCTTCTACTAACATTCTTTTTTTGTCTAATTCTTCTATATACTCAACAATTCCATCTATTTCTTCTTTTGTAGCTCTTTCTTTACTTCTAACTTCTTTATTTGCTTTTTCTATTGCTGTTACTATTTTTGATTTATCGTAGTCTACAGCTCTTCCATCCCTTTTTATAACTTTCATACTACTTTTCCTCCCCCATGTTTTTCTTGTCTTTATTATATACAATCTCCGGGTATAATCTGTTGCAATTGCAACAGATTATTTTTTTGTTAATTTTTGTATCTTGATTTCCGCTTCTTTCTAAGTTTTTTTATAATATTACATTTATATTACAGTTTAGTTACGCAATTTTTGTCGCATTTTTATGCATTTTTATATCATATTACTTTTTTAAAATTATGTTACTTAATTTTTTATTTTTTGTTGCCTATGCAACAAATTTGATTTATAATAAATTTGCGGAGGAATGAATTTAGTATGAATTTTAATTTTGATATCTATAATTTTATTAATAATCTTGAAAATAATTGTTCAAAGGTTCAAAAAAAATTTTTTTCACATGGTGAAATAATTACTACTTATATAGAAAAACGTAATCAATTATGTTTACTGGTTTCAGGAAATGCTGAACTTATAAAATATGATTTAAATGGAAATAAAGTTATATTAGAGCATTTTAATCCAAATGAAGTATTTGGAGAAATATTTTATAATGTCTCTATTAATAATGAATTATTTGTTCAGGCCAAAACAGAGTGTTGTGTTCTTTTTCTTATGTTTGATTTTTTTAATGAAAAATGTGATAGCAACTGTAATTTTCACGATACTTTAATAAAAAATTTTCCGGCTTTATTTTTAAATAAAATTATTAATTTAAATAATAGAATAGAATTATTAACAAAACGTTCTATAAGAGATAAAATTTTAACATATTTTAATAACATTTCTATTTTAGATATGAGTAAATCTTTTTCTTTACCATTTTCTCTTACAGATTTAGCAGATTACTTAGGTGTAGATAGAAGTGCCATGATGAGAGAGCTTCGTTCTTTAAAAGAAGAAGGTTTTATTGAAAAGTCTGGAAATAGAATTACATTATTATATAAATAAGCACGTATATGCTGTTTTGCATACGCGTGCTTGTTTTTATATAATAGGAAAGTTCTACTTTCCTATTATATAAAAAAATAACATTGCACAGAAAATTTACTTTGTAAATTTTCGCGTCAACAAATCTTTACGCTTCTTTGAGACCTTGAATTTAGATAGCAAACTTTAAGATGTAGAGAAAGGTCTCGCGAAGCGAGATTTGTTCTAGTTTTTAATTAAATATTGCTTCAAATTCTTCTCCGTCAATTTTTTCTTTTTCTAGTAATATTCCTGCTACTGTATGAAGTTTGTCTATATTTGCTTTTAATATTTCTTCTGCTGTTTTATATGCTGTATCTACTATTCTTTTTGTTTCTTCATCTATTATTGCTGCTGTTTCTTCTGAATATTCTTTGCTTTGTGCAAAGTCTCTTCCTAAAAATACTTCTTCTTGGTTAGAGCCTAGCATTACTGCTCCTATTCTATCGCTCATTCCATATTTTGTTACCATGCTTCTTGCTATTTTTGTAGCTCTTTCTATGTCGTTACTTGCTCCTGTTGATATATCATTTAATATTAATTTTTCTGCTACTCTTCCTCCAAGTAATGATACTATGTTTTCTTCCATTTCTGATTTAGACATAAATGATTTATCTTCTGTTGGTCTATACATAGTATATCCTCCTGCCATTCCACGTGGTACTATAGATATTTGATGTACTGCATCTTGTGTTGGTAAAAATCTACTTACAACTGCGTGACCTGCTTCATGATATGCTACTAATTTATTTTCTTTTTCACTTCTTACTCTTGTTTTCTTTTCAGGTCCCATTGTTACTTTGACCATTGCATCTTCTATTTCTTTCATTCCTATTTCTTCTAGATTTCTTCTTGCTGCTAATAATGCTGATTCATTTAATACATTTTCTAAGTCTGCTCCTGAAAATCCTGATGTATTTTTTGCTATTGTTTTTAAGTCTACATCTTCTGCTAATCTTTTCTTTTTAGCATGTACTTCTAATATTTGTTCTCTTGCTTTTACATCTGGTGCTGATACTACTATTTGACGGTCAAATCTTCCTGGTCTTAATAATGCTTTATCTAAAACGTCTGGTCTGTTTGTTGCTGCTAAAACTATTACACCTTCGTTTGTTCCAAATCCATCCATTTCAACAAGTAATTGGTTTAAAGTTTGTTCTCTTTCATCATGTCCTCCACCAAGTCCTGCTCCTCTTTGACGTCCAACTGCATCTATTTCATCTATAAATATTATACATGGTGCTTTTTTCTTTGCTTCTTCAAATAAGTCTCTTACACGAGAAGCTCCTACACCAACGAACATTTCAACAAAGTCTGAACCACTTATAATAAAGAATGGAACTCCCGCTTCTCCTGCAACTGCTTTTGCAAGTAATGTTTTACCTGTTCCTGGTTGACCAACAAGTAATACTCCTTTTGGTATTCTTGCACCCATATCTGTGAATTTTTTTGGATTTTTTAAAAATTCTACTATTTCTTGTAATTCTTCTTTTTCTTCATCTACACCTGCAACATCTTCAAATGTCACTTTGTTTTTATCTGCTACTCCCATTAATCTTGCTTTACTTTTTCCAAAAGACATTGTTTTATTTCCACCTTGTGCAGCTCCGCCCATTGTTAAGAACCAGAATACAAGGAATATTATTAATAATCCAAATGGTGTTAATAATGAAAGTATCGTTATAAATACAGATTCATTTTTTTCACTTAATTCTATGCTTCCTGCTTTTAGTGCTTCTTGTGAATATTCCATAAAACTCTCCATATTTGGAATATTAACTACTTTTTTAATGTTATCTCCTTTTAATGTTACATATGCTCTTGTTTCATCTGAACTTATTTCTATTTCTTTTACTTCTGAAGCTTCCATTTTTGTAATTAATTCTGAATAAGTCATTTTTGTATTAGAGTTATCCATTATAGTTGTTAGTAAAACTATAAATATTACTCCTAATATTAACCACATTCCTAATGTTTTTAAACCATTTTTCAATTTTGTTTCCTCCTTATTTAGCACTAATATTTATTTTAGCACTAAAGTTCTTCTTTTATGTTTGGACTATACCATATATAATATACATTTTCAATAGTTTTTATGTGTCTTTTTTGTGTCAAACTGGCTTGTAAGTAAGTTTTCCTTACGGAACTTACTTATTAAATGTTATATATATTTTTTTATTTTTTACTAAAATCTTTTTATTTTTATTTGGTACTAAATATTTATTTCCAATATTGTTTTTACATAATTTTATTATGTCTTCTATATGTTTCTTTTCTATTCCTGAAGAAGTACCAAATAATTTATTTATAGTATACAACAAGATTCTACTTTTTATAACTTCTTCTTGATTATTAAATTTTTTTAAGTCTAAAACTATTTGCTCTTTTGTTTCTTCTAATACTAAATTTTCATATTCGTTTTTTACTACGTTTTCTAAATAGTCATTATCTTTTTTTATTATTTCTGACATCCTATTTAGAGTTTCAATAATATTTGGGTTGTATTCTTTTTGAATATATGGAATTAATAAATTTCTAATTTTGTTACGCGTATATATATTTTCTTTATTTGTTTTATCTATTCTAGGTTCTAAATTATTTTCCTTACAATATTCTTCTATTTCTTCTCTAGTTTGTTTTATTAATGGACGAATATATTTGTTATTTCTTTGTATTTCTATTCCCTTTAGTCCTCCTAAAGATGTTCCTCTTATAATATTCATTAATATTGTTTCTGCATTGTCATTTGCTGTATGTGCTGTTGCTATTTTATTTGATTTTGTTTTTTGTAGTATTTCTTCAAAAAAATCATATCTTAATTTTCTTCCCGCTTCTTCTGTACCAATTTTTTGTTGTTTTGCAATTTCTTCAACATCTTTTCTTAATGCATAAAAAGGTATGCTATATTTTTTACAATATTCTTCAACATATTTTTCATCATCTATTGCTTCTTCTCTTATCATATGATTTATGTGTGCAACAACAATTTTGAATTCCATTTCATTTGATAATTTTCTTAATATGTCTAATAAAGTAATAGAGTCAGGTCCCCCTGATACTCCTATTACTATATTATCCCCTTTTTGTATTAAATTATATTCTTTTATTGTTTCTAATACTTTATTTTCTAGCATTTTACTCCTTATTCTTCTCTATATTTATCGTAATTTGCAAATTTTGTGTACTCTCCTAACCAGTATAATTCTACTGTTCCTGTTGAACCTGCTCTATGTTTTGCTATTATTACTTCTGCTACATTTTTCTTGTCTGATTGTTCATTATAATAATCATCTCTATACAAAAACATTACTATATCTGCATCTTGTTCTATAGAACCAGATTCACGTAAGTCTGAAAGCATTGGTCTATGTTCTGGACGTTGTTCTGGAGCACGAGATAATTGTGAAAGTGCTATTACTGGCACTTTTATTTCTTTTGCTAATATTTTTAATGATCTACTAATTTCTGCTATTTCTTGTTCACGTGTTCCTCCACGCTTAGAATTTCCTGCTTGAACTAATTGTAAATAATCTATTACTACTAATCCTATATCTTCTTCTATTTTTAATTTTCTACATTTTGCTCTAATTTCTGTTATAGAAATTCCTGGTGTGTCATCTATAATTATATTTGCTCCTGATAATGGACCTAAAGCGCCTGCAAGTTTAACCCAATCTTCTTCATCCATTTTTCCTGTTCTTACTTTATTAGAATCTACCATAGCTTCACTACATAAAATTCTATTAACCATCTGCTCTTTAGACATTTCCAAGCTAAATATTGCTACTGCTTTTTTAGCTCTAACAGCGGCATTAGTTGCTATATTTAATGCAAAAGCTGATTTTCCCATAGCTGGTCTTGCTGCAACTAAAATTAAATCTGATTCATGTAACCCAGCTGTTCTTTTATCTAAATCGGAAAATCCTGTAGGAATCCCTGTTATAATTTGTTTTTGGTTATATAATTTTTCAAGTTGGTCAAATGTTTCTACTAATATATCTTTTATTGTAGAATAGCCTTTTTGATTTCTACTTTGTGTTATGTCAAATATTTGTTTTTCTGCACTTTCCATTATATCTTCTATATTTTCAGTTGGGTCATATCCTAATGAAATTATTTTATTTCCTGTTTCAATTAAATTTCTTAATACAGATTTATCTTTTACTATTTTGATATATTTTTCAACATTTGTTGTTGTAGGAACCATTTCTGGTAAAGTTGTTATATATTCATAACCTCCTACTACATCAAATGTTCCAAGTGAAGTTAATTCTGATTTTAAAGTTATAATATCTATTGGTTCTGATTTTTTATATAAATTTAATATTGCTGTATATATTGCTTTATTATCTTCTCTATAAAAATCTTCTGGTTTTAGGGCTTCTATTGCTAATGCTACAGCTGTTTTATCTGTAAGCATACTTCCTAATACTGCTTGTTCTGCTTCTATATCATTTGGTGGTATTTTTCCTAGCTCCATATTTTTCATCCTTTCTATAATTAAAGCATAACTATTATTACTATTCACACTACTGCTAAAAATTTGCAAAATCTTTGAGAAGTTTGGCTACAAAAACTTAAACAGTAATTAGGCATTATTATTTTATTTGTACTTTTAGTTTTGCTGTTACTCCGTCATATAATTTCATTTGTATATTAAATATTCCTAATGTTTTTATCGGTTCATCTAATAATATTTTCTTTTTATCTACTTTTATTTTATATTGTTTTTCTAATGTTTCTGCTATTTCTTTTGATGTAACAGAACCAAATATTCTTCCATTATCTCCACTTTTTACTTCTATTATTAATGTTATTTGTTCTATTTTTTTTGCCATTTCTATACATGCATTTTTTTCTTGTTCTTTTCTAAATAATTCTGATTCCTTTTTTGATTCTAGATTTTTCATATTGCCTTTATCTGCTGGAACTGCTAGTTTTCTTGGAAATAAAAAATTTCTAGCATATCCATCATTTGCATTTATTACTTGGTCTTTTTTTCCAACACCTTTTATATCTGCTAATAATATAACTTTCATTATTGCTCACTTCCCTTTCTTAAGGCTAAAATTATATGTTATATAATACCTCAAATTTGAGATTTTTTCAATAGTTTGAATGTGTATTTTTAGTAAATACAAATAACAAATCTCGCTTCGCGAGACCTTTTCTCTACATCTTAAATTTTGCTATATAAATTCAAGGTCTCAAAGAAGCGTAAAGATTTGTTGACGCGAAAATTTACAAAGTAAATTTTCTGTGCAATGTTATTTTATTATATAATAGGAAAGTAGAACTTTCCTATTATATAATAAAGTTTTCGTCTAGAAATTTAAAAATTCTAGACAAAAACTTCATCCATTTATATATAATTATTTTTCTAGCCATACATTTTTAATGTTACTATATCCACCATTAGCATTTGTCAAGTGTATATAATAGTTTCCTTTATATTCTGAAATATCAATTGGTACCATATTATCAATATTTATATCTGTTCCATATGAATTGCTAAAATATGATATAGTAGATATAGCACAAACTTTTTGTGTTCCTTCTATTTCTATATATAATTTAGAATAATTTGTTAAATCAATAGGTTTTTGGTGTGAGCAATATATTCTTGAACCATTTGGTGAATATAAATATATATTATCTGTATTTTTAGTTAAAGTTCCATTATTTTTTACATGATATCCTGATTGTTTCCACCCATCTGTTATAAAATTACATTCATTACCTTCATTATATAAATATAATTTGTTTAATGTTTTTGCTGATATTTCAGAAGATTTTAATTTAGCATTTTCATCTATAACAATTACTGAAAAATTATACAAAGTATCAAAATCTAAATTATTAAATGTATATGTATTTTCAGTAGTTACTGCTTTTACCTTATTATTCAATAGAAAAATATAACCTACTATTTCAACAGAATTTAAAGTTTTAATTTCTGCTATACTAATAGTTATATATGTTCCATTTATATAGTCAATATTGGGAGTAAAATTCTCTATATCTTTCGAAATATGTTCGCATTTTTCATCTCTATTGGATGATATCAAATAATCATTTATAATATCTTCATAATTTTCTAATATGATATTTTCTTTTTCTTCTGCTTTATCTATTTCTCTTTTTGCTATCTGAATTTTTCCTAATATACCATTGTCTCCGTAATGCAAAATTTATTGCTACTCCAGCTAGTATTAATAATATTATTATTGTTATTATTAATGATATTAAAGTTATTCCTTTTTCCTTTCTATTCGTGTGTGTGTGTGTGTGTGTGTGTGTGTGTGTTACAACCCCAACGTTTTTCATCTTTTGTTTTCCCCTTTTCTCATATTTTTATATTAGTATTATATATTTTTGTTTTTTATATGTCAATTAGTTTTATTTGTATAATTATTTTCAAATTTTTATAAAAAATAAGAAAAATCGTTGATTTTTCTTTCTGAGAGTTGCTAACGCAACTCTTTTTTTGTATAATCTTGTTTAG
>CANRGE010000033.1 GCA_947630065.1 uncultured Clostridia bacterium | reverse complement strand
TCGGTGCGTTCTCTTTTTTTTAACCTTCTTTAAACACATTGTTTTTACTAGCTTTATTTAACAAAGGAATTTATTCATTAAATTTTTAATCAAGAATGTTGCATACAAAGGAATTGATTTTATTTTTGTTTCTGGATTGTATCCAAAATCTTTTAAACTAATCCGAATCATATACTTTGGATGATACAACTCATCATAAACTTTTAAACTTTTGGACTGAGTATGTTCCTCTGCTTTCACTTCAATAGGAATAATACCATCATCTTTGGTTGTAATTAAAAAATCAACTTTAGAATGTCTATTACCTTTCCAATACAATAAATCAATACCATTAGCTTTTAACTGATTTGCTACATAATTTTCAGTAATGATTCCTTTATACATTGTCATATCATCAAGCATAACATTTTAATATCATTATTTATTAAATTTCTAATTTAATGTCATTATTCTTTGCAAAACAGGACTAATTTTTTTTAGTTTTGAAAATTTTTTTAATATATCTTACATAAAATTTAAATTCTTCACTTTTCCAAAATGCAAATAGCATAATAATATTTGGAACCAGAAATCCAATCATAATATTTTTGAAAAAGTACACAAATTCATTACGACATAAAATAAAATTATTTATATAAATTGATACGAATAAAATAATTAGGAAGAATGAAAAATATCCTATTAATTCATTCATATATTTAACATAATCTCGCTGAAAAATCTTTTTATAAACAAACTTAGGATAACTATAAAACCATAACACAAATTCGCTAGTAATAGTCCCCAAAAAAACACCTGATAATCCAAACATTTTTAATAAAAAAATTGATGCAAAAATATTAACTAGAGACTCAATCAACGGAATAAATCTATCTTCATAATAAATTCCAGCACCTTCTTTAAATACTATAAAGCTATTCCGCATTGACCTAGTATAAAATTTTATAACCAATACAATCAAAACAACATTTGGTAATAAATATTCTTGACCTATCCATATAACTATAAAACTATCGATAATTGTAGCAATCATAACTGCACATAATGTTGTCATATAAAAATTCAAAAAATTAATACGCTTATAAATTAAATAATTTTTATTTTTTTCTTTGTTCATAGCGAGCAAATTCCCCACACTGGCAGTTAAAGAAGTTATAAATTGATTCAATAAAGTTTGTACAGAATTAATTATAAGAAAATAATTGGAATATAATCCTACGGTAACGATACCAAAAAACTTAGAAATTATAATATTATCTGTACCATTAACTATAACACCAGCTATTTTATGAAAAAATAGTGCTTTTGTTTTTTTTATAATATCTTTTTCTATTTTTGAAGAAAGTTTATTGTTATTATTCTTGAGAAAAGGATATTGCTTATTGACTATTATTATCATAACTAAACTTTCTAAAATTCTAAAAACAATTTTGATAATTAAATATAAATAGTAATTGCGTGTATAATAAAGCATAACAATTTGAATGAAGTTTAATATAATTAAATATACTATTCTTACACCTGTAATATAATAATTTTTTTGATCAGCATATAATATATTTTGCTTATAAGTCATAAAATAAGTTATAAATATATCTACAATAAATAGCATAAATATTATATAAATATTTATATCAATACTTATATCACCCACAAAAAACTTTAAAAAAGGAAGAATTAAAATTCCTAATATTATAACGATAAAGGCAACTATATGATATACTTTTTTATAAAAGTTCATTAAAGCACTAATTTCCTTTTTATTGTTTTTCGCTAAAGGTTTATATAAATTATAAATGATAGCAGATCCTACACCCATTTCCACTAATCCAAGAACAGAAATAATATTATTAAATAAACCATTTATTCCAAGATATTCACTTCCTAAAAATCTAACAAAGAAACCTTGAGAAACAAATCCTATTAACATAGATAAAATGTTTGATATAAGTGAAAACAACATGTTTTTGAAAGATCTTTTTGTGCGCATTAAAATCATCCCTTCTAAATTCTAATCTCGAATACTTTTTTTATAAAAATAATCCAATACTTTGGCTTGATAACTAATATTATAACATTTTGCTTTCTCTCGATTTAAATGATTTTTATTGTTCGATAAATAAATACAACTATCAATCCATTTTTTTTGATCTTTTAACGAAAGACGTTTTACATTATTTGATATAATGACTTCATCAGTAATTGAATCACTCATAACAATTGGCAGTCCACTCATTTGTGCCTCGATTAAGGTTAAAGGCAATCCTTCATGCAAAGAAGGAAAAATATAAACATTCATTAATTTATAATATTTTTGTGGATCATTTACAAACCCAGTCAATATAACCGAATCTTCTAAATGCAACTTCATAATTTTATTAATAATAACTTGCCGTAAATCACCATCACCAACCAGTAATAATTTAGCATTTTTTTGCCTTTTTTTTATATTGCTAAACACATCTAATAAAAACTCATGATTTTTTTCGTAACTAAAGCGTGCAATATTGCCATATACTATATCATCTTTTTTAATTTGTGATAAATAAGGAAATTCAGAATGCCTAAATTTATTAATATCTATTGCATTATATATTACATTAAAATTGTCATCTTTATACAATTTAGTACCTACAAATATTCCACATGAAAACCTTTGAGTAGCCAATATTTTTGAAAAATAAATTTTTAATGACAAATGAGCTTTTTTAAATAAGTTTCTTGGGATTTCTTCTTCTCCGTGACAATGCATAATTCTAACTTTGATACCACATAATAAACCCGCAAATAGTCCCAAATAACTCTTAGCATTTAAATGACAATGTATAATATCATAGTTTTCTTTTCTCAAAAATTTTAATATTCCTAAGAAATATTTTAGATTATACTTATTTTCCTTGACTTGATAACACTTAAACCCTAATTTTTCCATTTTTTCTACACATTCTTGATAAGAATCGTCTTTATATATTATAAATTTATCATAAGAGTCTGGCATATGACTAAAATAATTATATATTACTTGTTCTACTCCACCGTTTTTAAGTGCATGAACTAAATGAACAATTTTTATTCGTTTTGCTATATCTATTCTATCTAAAAATGAATTAGTATATTCATAACAATTAAATTTTTTGGAATTTTTTAAAGATTCTTTTGCCATAGTCGATACTAAATCATTATTTTGATATAATGTATTCATAGCAAATTCAAGTTCAAAAACTAAATTATTACGATTAATAACTATAGAATTTTCTTTATTTACTAATTCTACAATTCCACCATTTTTTGTTGTAATTATTGGCAATCCCATAGTTTGCGCTTCTATTAATGTTAGTGGGCAAGCTTCATTTACTATCGAAGGCAAAACAAACACGTCAAGAGCAGAATAAAATTCTCCAATATATTGATGATCTATATATCCAGTAAAAATAATTTTATTTTCTAATCCTGCTGCTATTTCACGAATCTCACTTATATAATCTGTCAAGGGCGAATCTTTAAAAAAAGAACTTCCAGCGATTAACAATTTAACATTAGGATTATTAACACAAATTTTTTTAAATGCTAAGATTAATTCCTTTACACCTTTATCTTTGCATAGTCTGCCACAAAATCCAAAAACAAAGTCATTTGTTTTAATATTTAAACGTTCACGAACTTTTAGCTTTTTTTCTTCATTTTTATAAAACAATAATTCTTTTTGATTTACTCCATTATAAATGGTCTGAATTTCTTTACTATTACCAATTAAATTTTTAATTCTTTGATTTATATAATTACTACAAGCAATTATTTCATCATATTGTTCTATACAATTATTAACATTATTTAATATATTAATATCATTATGAACATGCAATACCCATGCACTACTTTTTAAATTTTTTTTCAATAATAATATACTAGCTGGTGAATTTTCACTTATAACAATATCATAATAACTTTCTTTTTGATTAGCACATATATCATCTAAAATTGCGTACGTGAATATTGATGCCGCATACTTTTTGGTAATCTTAATATATAAATATCGTATAATCTGTTTCAATTTATAAAAAATAGTTTTCTTATTTATATAAAAATAATTTGCAAATTGTGTCTTTTGAATATGCGATTTTAATAAAGATTTATTAAAAGTACTATATATATCAAAAATGTATCTTCCAGACTGTTCATTTTCAAGAATATAATAATCAACTAATTGTTCAATGGCCCCACCTTGTATAGATGGCAAAGGTTGTCCACTATCTATGAATAATAAAACATGTTTTCTGTTTTCAAAATCAACATTTTGTTTCCTAATGATATAGGGCAAAAAAAATCCTAAATTCCAAAATATTATTAGCATTTGATTATCATATAATACATCAATAGTTGTACAAATCAAATATCCTAAAAAACCTAAAATTAATATACTATGAAATGAAGTACCCTTGTTTTTATCAAAAGAATTTATAACATTTCTCCATATATTTACATAAAATCCAAATCCTATAATTCCAGTTTCTAATATCACATTAAGAAAATTACAATGTGCATGATATATATTAAAAAAATTCCATCTATCATTGAAATTCATCATACCCATTCCAATAAGAGGATATTTATATATAAACTGAAAACAGCGTTGCCAAATTTGTGTACGCCCTGTTAATGTAATATTTTTATGCAAAATATTAACAATAATAAAAGCAAAATATTTTTGTATTCCAAAAACTACAACCAAAATAAATAAAATAAAAGCAAAAATAAATATATTTTTTAAAGAAAAATATTTTTTCAATTTTTCGTTTTTAGACACTATTAAAAAATATCCTAATATCCCAATGCAAGATATCATAGGACCTACTGACCATCTAATTAAATATGTTAATATCAAAAATGCAAAAATAATCCAAAATTTATATGTTAATTTATTTTGAAAATATATTGATGTAAAACCAATAAAAATTGTTCCTAATAAAACTGTAGCAACAGATGCGTTATCATATCCAAGGAAATAAACAGCCGTTTTAAATATTCCCTCTTGAAAAATTAAAATACTTAAAAAATTAATCACAATAAATACAGATAATAATATAGATACCGTTTTTAAAAAAACGTTGATATTTTTTCTTATCAATAATTCGCTATATAACGAAATAGATGAAACTAGCAAAAACTGCTTTAGCCAAAATATAATATCATGAGTTCCTAATACAGTAGAAATTAAAGACACGAAAAAATAAATGAATATAGCAATTTGAATTCTAGAAATTTTAAAATTAGTAAAATATAAAAAATAAACGATAAATATTAATGTAATCAAAACTCCATTAAATATAGTATTAATAATGCTATTAACAGATAAAAAATATGGATTTAGTAATATCAAAAAAGAGAAAAAAACCACATACGGATTATCAAAAAAGATATTTTTTATTTTTCTTATACAATTCATTTTATCATTTCCTCTTCTATTAAACAATCATAATATTCTTTTAAATTTTTGTAAACAACATTAATATCAAATAACCTTACCAATTCATGATTAATCTTGTTACTACGTTTAAAAGAAATATCTTTAACTTTTTGTGCCCAGTCATACTTATTAAAGCCATTAATAAAAAACAATGAATTTGAAGTAAATTCTTTAGTTATAGTACCTGAAACAATACAAGGTAAATTTGATATCTGTGCTTCCACAATAGTAACTGCAAAGCCTTCATATAGTGAAGGTAGAATCATGCAATCCATGCCAAGATAGAACTCATTAACATTTTTAATATTTTTCAAAACTAAAGTTCTTTCAAAAATCGATGATAATTTCAATTTATTTATGACATTTTCATATTGGTCACCATCGCCACCTATTATAACAAATCTCGCATTTAAATCATTTTTATAAATTTCCTCAAATACATCGATAAGAAATAACTGATTTTTTTGCTTAGAAAATCTTCCAACATTACCATACACTTTGCAATTTTGCCAATCATATTTATTTCTAATTTTTTGTCGTACGTTTTCTTTATACTCAAATTGATTTAAATAAATTGCATTATATATAATCTTTACATTATTAACATCATTCTTTTTTGCAATAAATTGAGCGGCACAACATCCACACGCAGCTTGATTGGTCGAAAATAAATTGCTAAGTATCTTATATATTTTTTGCTTTAAATTTTTTTTGGGTAAATATAAATGATTATGATGAATTCTGATTTTGATACCTGCTAACATAGCATAAAAACATGGTATAAAATTATTTAAATTATGATGTGTATGAAAAATAGTTGGTTTTTCAATTTTTAAGATTTTGTATAATTGTTGCATATTTTTCCAAAAATGCTCCTTCCAACTAGGTATCTGATAAACTTTACATTTTAAATCCAGAAACTTTTTTAAGCAATTATCTGTAGGCGTTCCATGTATTACAATTATAAATTCATAAAAATTATTTATTTTCTTATAATAATTAAGAAGCATGGTTTCAATCCCACCGTTTGTTAAATTAGGTAAATAATGTACCACTTTGATCATATAATCACCTCTCAAAACATGATTTTTCAGGAAATTTAGTTTCCAATAACTTATTAACCTCATCTTTTAAATATTCAAAATTATTTATTGTATCTCCATCATTTATACAAATCATTTTATATTTTGACTTATTAATAATTTTTTGACATTGTTTTATAATTATATCAATATCACCTTTCTCAAAGTCTACTAAATAACCAAGTTTATGTTTAGAATAAGGAAAAAAATCATTTGTGACTAACTGCCACTCTCGAATTAACCATTGATTAACATCGTTAGGGGTTCTAAATTTGTTCAAACATACTTTATTTAAATATTCATTTTCTTTATTCCAAACTTCAACAAATGTTGATTTCAAAAAGGAATTTGCCATATGAAATTGTTTAAATCCAGGAAATCTTGGACAAGTTGATAATATCGAATTTTGAATATTATTTCTTAATCCATATTTGTAATTAAACCAATTATTTCTGTTTTCTGAAATTACCTTTGACATTTGAAAATGTTCATTAATAATACCTACGTCTTTGTTTGCAATACTATGTATCATTTGACTTTTCTTTTCACAATGCACATTTAAAATTCCGGCATCACAAGGTTTACCATTGTGAAAAAAATCTGAAGGTCTTAATGTATTTATTGCAAAAATGTCATCATTAAAATAAATAAAATGCTCACTCAACTCAGAAATTCTAAACAAATTTAATTCTATTGTATGCGAACTAAATGTTGGAAGATATTTTGCAGGTATAAAATCTCTATGATATACTATTTTTAATTTTTGATTTTTTTTTGATATCCATTTTGGAGTGTGACCGCAAGTTATTAAAAAAACATTATTTATCCATGGCATATATTTTTCGATACTTCTAAACACATACTTTAAATTATCCCAATCACGATATCTAGCAACATGTTTTCCAGTATCATTAGACATATTTTCATATCTTGCTTTTTCTGATATCCATACAGGATCATTATCATCTACCCATGGAATCACTAAATCAATTTTTATTTTTTCATTAGAAACTTTTGTCATATTTTGCACCTAAAAACTTTGCCTTTAAAAAGCTTATTCCTTTCTTAACCCAATTGACCTTTTGCATATTTATTACTTTTACTTCTTTGTAAGTTAATTGATTAGTATAAATAAATACATCCAAAAGTAACTCTGAAATTCTTCCAAAAAATCTTGCATGAAATGAGTCGTATATATTATAATCTATTCTGTTTTCTAATTCAAATAAAATATCAAATAACCAATTACAATACGCATCTAAAACATTTTTCTTCATTATAAACATATTAAACATATGAGCGCTTTTTCTTTTTTTGAGGTTATCAAATTCTTTAAGATATCTAGGGTACTTAATTGATATAATTTCTCTTGTAATCTCTAAAGGCTCTATGTATAAAGTATGCTTATAATGATCATATAAATTTTCTATATAATAATTTCTTTTTTTTGGTAAAATAATATCAGTAGATTTCATAAGTTTTTTTGTCTCTTCAAGGGACAATACATGTCTAAACTTTTCTTGCTCACTTACATACTTCTTTTTATTTAAAGTAAAATACCTTCGATAATGGCAAAGACCAACATAATCACATTTTAGATTTTTCCATGCCCAAAATAACCCGGTTAATTCACAAAAATATGGATTTTTTTCTGATATATTTTCTCCTTCATCATCCCTTTGATATTGTAATTTTTCTCCATTTTTAGCCCCAACTTGAACAGGTAAATATATTAAATCAGTAGGCATTTGATACTGTTTATGAGTTGCAACAATAATTTTTATAATACTCTCATTTGTATCATTTTCTTCTAAATTATCGTATAATTTTAACAGCATTTTATAATATGGTAATTTTATTTTAAAAACGTCTTTTAAAAACATTATTTTACAAGAAGAATTTTTAAAATCAATATACAATTGCTTAGGATGGAAGAAATATTTAAACAAAGATTGGTGCTCTACTAATTTTGCCTCAGTAGTATTTTTAAACTCAATTGTCCCCAACATATGTATATCTTTTAAACTAAAATTCTTAATAAAGTTTTTATAATTTTCAAAACAAGTTGAGGGTGACAATTTGTCTATAATGTCTCTAGAATTGCTATTTAAAACATCAATTGCAAACTGTCTAGCCATTTTTTGAATACTTAAAATTTTTTGAACATTCTTTATACTTATTTCACTTTTATCAAATACTGGCACAATAATTTTATTATCTTCTGTATATTCAACTGTTGATCCTTCGATAGATAAAAACATCATTTCAAATAACCCTAAACTCATCAAAATAGATAACATATTTTCATTTTTATAATTATCAAATAAACATCCATGTTTACTTATATTTTGATTAGATTGACTATTTTTTAATCCATAATAAAAGCCAAAAATTTTAACATTATTTAAATTAAAACTTTCTAAATAATCTTGCATGGTACCCTTCCATCCAATATCAACTAATGCGACATTATCGTTAAAATCATGCTGATTTAAAAATTTTTTTATATACTTATTTTGTAATTTATTTTTTTCCGTGAATTGAGATTTTATAATTTTATATACTGCTTCTTTTTCCAATGTATTCATATCTACAATTAATTTATTAATATCTATTTTTTTTTCAATGAGCAACGCTTTGAACTTATCTAAATCTAAATTTAAAATAGAAAATAAATAATTTAATTTAAAAGTTGGCTTAATTAATGTCTTAAATTTTTCCATAATTTCATCAAAATTATTTACGTCTGTAACGGAAGCATTGATAATGGATTTTCTTGAAACATTTAAGTAAAAAACTGGTAAAGTATCTTGATATTTTAAATTATATATATCCATAACAATCTTAGCATCTCTAGCCAAAAAATAAACCTTATCAATATCGTTCGTTATTATCAGATTATGAATCCAACTGGTATAACTATATAAAATTGGCCCTAAAATTTCATACCCAAATTTTTCATAATAAGACATTCCATTAGGCAAACAATTATTGATAAAAGATGTCAATATACTATATTCATTATCAGATTTTTTTTTCTTGCAAAACATCGTTTTTATATTTTGTCTATCTATCAAAAAAGAATCAAAGTGATGCTTTTTTGCCATATAAAAATCATTATACAAAGAATCGCCAATATGCACAACTTTCTTATGTTCAAAATTATTTTCCAAAATTATTTTTTCGTAAATTTGTCCACTTTTTTTTGTTTTTTTATCATTAGAGGATAAATATATTTTATCAAATTGATCATATCCTAAAGAAATCAAAATACTTTCTATAACATTTAATGGCAAATACATATCTGAAATGGCAAATACTTTCTTATTCATATCTATACACTTTTTATATATAGAATACATTTCATCATTTCTTGCCGAAATTTTTTTTTCGATTTCAATTTCTAATTTTTTTAGTTTTGTTTTAACATTAATATCTATCGATTCTAAATTATCATATATATAATCTAGTGTAACTTCTTCATCTAAACAAGATTTTCTAGCTTCGCTTTCGGCTAAAATTCTTCTCTTTTTAAATTCTGTAATCTTATGTTTACTTATTTGATTATATTTTTGTTCAACTAAATCAAATACATCAGCTGGTTCACTTATATTACGTTTAATTAAAGTATCATATATATCAAAACAAACAACGTCATAATCTTCTATTTTACGAGAGATTTTGTTTAAATTTGTTTGAAAGAGATTAATTACCAAAAATTTTGCTTTTTTTAAAATAACACTCATTTTTTATCTCCTCTATTTTCCCATATATTACCTTTTCAATCAATTGTTAAATTTTGATTATTCGATTGAAGCTGAACAAATGTGTTTCCATCACTTAATTTTACTTCACTACCATCTAAGTATGTATAAATGGTTTTATCAGTTCTACTTTTTTTACTCCATTTAATTGGTACAGCGTAACCATTTGTAATGAAATAACCATTTCCACTTCCCACAGTCTCTAAATCCCAATAATAATTGTCACTAGCCATTTTTGTATTAATTTTTTGAACAATAATATTTTTTGTTGTAAATTGTTGTTTTGTTTCATGATCGATATTCGCATCTCCATTTACAAATCTTTTATAAACTTTATTTGCTTCATCATACTCATAAGTAGTATTTAAGGAAGCATTAGATGGAATATAAACTTTATTTGCTACCTCGCTTTGTTCTTTTTCACTTAAATTCACATCATTTGGTTCATAATTAAAAACTAAACCTTTCTCTGTCGTACTTGCAAAACTACGATCAGTAGCAAATTCTCTAATATTTCCAATACTTGTATATGCTGTATGCTCAGTTGCTAAATTTTCTGGATTATTTCTCCAGAAAGGTCTTCCATGAACTACACCATTTACGTAGTTAATACCAGTAGATTTCATATCATCTTGAGCATAATGACTCCAACCATAACAAACGAATATTGCATCTTGTTCAAAAGCATAATCCAGAAAATTATGTCTTGCACTTCTTATTGTTCCAATCATCAAATCATTAATATCTTTGTAAAATGCAAGTAATCTTGTAATTCCTCCTTCTACAGGAATCTCATAAACCATATAAGCCTGTTGCATACCAGTTTGTACTTTTACAGCTGCTGGAGAATTATTAATAACAACAGCATAAGGTCTTGTTTTAGAGTTTACATCAATAATGTCAACTGTTTCTACAACAGGATTTTCTTCATTATTCTCACTTTCTTCTATTACTTCTTCTTTTTTACCACATCCAACACATAAAAAAGATACTAGAAAAACAACAAATAACTTTTTCATTACTTCGCACCATCCTTCTTTATAACCGCAAATATTGTATCAAAAATTATTTGTAAATCTAGTAAAAACCCACAATGGTCAACATAATAAAGCTCCATCTTTATTCTTTCATCATAAGAAATATTGCTTCTTCCATTACTTGCCCAATATCCAGTAAGTCCTGGCCTTACACTTAAAAATTTATCTTTATTCTTCTTATATTTCTTTACTTCATCAGGTACTACTGGTCTAGGCCCAATCAAAGACATATCCCCAGCAAAAATATTAATAAATTGGGGAAATTCATCTAAAGATGATTTTCTCAAAAAATTTCCAATTTTAGTAATTCTTGGATCATTTTCTATTTTTCTATCTCTCAAATACTCTGCTCTTTTTTCAGGATTGTGATTTAACCAATTTTTTAATATTTCATCTGCATTAGGAACCATAGTTCTTAATTTAAAGATTCTTATTTTTTTTCCATGTTTTCCCAATCTTGTCTGTCTATAAAAAATAGAATCAAAGTCTCCTGTGCTTATATAAGCAATTTTAACTCCTATAATAATAGGAACTAAAGCTACCAAACCAATAATACTACATAATATATCAAAAACTCTTTTACAGCCAAAATAGAAATATCTTCTTTTATGATGAACATAATCTGTTGTCATAACTAATTCTTCACTTTCCATATAACTATTCACCCCGTACTTTAGGTCTGTTAACATTTTAGCATTTATTCAATATGACTTCAACCCCAAATTTCACAATTTAACTTTGCATAGACATTATAATTTATCTCCATAGTAAAAGCTAACCCTCACGGATTAGCTTTACTTACGCTTGCAAATGAACTAAATTTTCTAAATATTTGGTGTATTCTTACCCTTAAAAGAAATAGAGTGTGAAATAATCATTTTGTCATCAGGACTTAATTTTTCAGATATAGCACCAAATATTTCTGGTAAATCTTGAGTACTAAATACTTGATATGTATTATCAAATAACTTTGTATTGTATTGGAATGACTCTACATAATCAATTGCTTCTTTCTTACAATTACAATCATTATTAGCAAATTGAAATGTAACAATATAACTATTCATAATTTTTTTCCTTTCTTTTTTCTAACAACTTAAAATTAAATGTTTGGTGTATTCTTACCTCTAAAAAGAATAGATTGTGAAATAATCATTTTATCATCAGGACTTAATCTTTCAGACATAGCACTAAATATTTCTGGTAAATCTTGATTACTAAATACTTGATAAGTATTATCAAATAACTTTGTATTGTATTGAAATGATTCTACATAATCGATTGCATCTTTTTTACAGTTACAATCATTATTGTCTGAAAAATTAAAGGTTATAATATAACTATTCAAAATACTTCTTCCTCCCTTCTATTTGATAAAGTAATAGAAGCAACACGTACACATGATATCCTATATTTCATTCATCCTTTATCATCTTTAAAATATCACTATTTAAAACATAAATCAATGATAATGTTAACGGTGAACCGTTATAAAAATTAACATATGAAAGATGCTTTATTGTTTTTTTTATATTTCATAATCTTCTTCAAATATCCATCTATAAATCTCTAAACCTACTATATCCTGTTTAGAACTTTTAATAAGCTTTTGACTTGCTTTACTAAACCAATTACCTTTATTGTCTCTAGTATATTTAATTCCTAATTCTTCTAAGGTAGTTTCTAAACAGCCATTAGGAAGAACAATTATTCCAGCTTTCTTTAAAAAATTCATTTCCTTTAAAGTGTTTTGCAATAAATTTTTGTCTTTAATTCCTCTTATACCTTCATTGTAATATTTATTCTTTAAAATTTTTTTGAATTGTTGCTCATCTTTTTGTTCAGGTATTTGGCTTTTAAAATCATCTCTTATCCTATCAGTTATTTTCATAATTCTTGAAATATCTTTTTGGTCAACAAAATGATTTAAAGCTGTGGTTAAGTCTTCTCTAAAAATATCGAAATCATATATTCTATAATTTTTTACATTCAAAGTTTTATATAAATTTGAAATATCTTCTTCTGTTTGTTTGCTATATGCATTTATAAAATATGCACTATCAGTCGGATTTGCAGTATCATGCAATAGTTGAAAAATTTCCAAATCGCTTAAAGATTCACAAATATATGTTTTTTCACAAAAAAGGCCATTTAGTACTCTAGAATTGCTTAACAATGAACTTTGATACATACATTTTAAAAAATCTTTATTGTTAAGTTGATATATATTAGATTTTTGATTTTCTCTTTCTATTCTAATGATATTTACATCATCACAATTTTCTATTAATGATTTTAATAATTCTGGACTATGTGTAGCCACAAAAATTTGCTTATCATCAGATGCAGCTTCTGCAATTATTTTTCCCATCTGGCTAGCTAAAGGTGGATGCAAAAATGATTCTGGCTCATCCAATAAAATGATATTTTTCTGAGACATATTCAAAGTAATAAATGTAGAGACAAAGCTTTTTATTCCATCGCCTTCTGTATCTAATAATTCATAATCATTTAATTTTTTATCAGCATCAGTATCTATTTTCTTTGCATTTCGATAAAAATCAAAGTCGCTCCCTACTCGAAAAGCTATTTTTTCTCCTAAATTAACAGCATCTAAAATAACATCTTTATGAAACATTTTTTTGGTATATTTTGCTAGTTCACTTAATAAAGTTGAATTAGTTTGCACTTCAGACAAAATATTTTTGGATAAATCATTTCGCCCATATTTTTTTTGTGTTTTACATGTCAATAATTTTTCTTCTGTACCTAAATATTGAACAAAAAGTATTCCAAAAAAATTCAAAAAATTTTTCATGGAATCAGTTTTATTTGAAAAAATATTTATATGACTTTTCGAATAATCAATAGCACTTTTAACTACATTCTCCCAAGAATAAATTGGCTGCAAATGTGCGGATAAATTATTTGCAAAAGAATCGCTACTATTAAATTCTGTTTGAGATACTCCAGAATAATCGCTTAAATATTGTTGACCATTTAAATTTAAAATTTTTTCATTTAGTTTGTATTCTTTAATGAATTCGTCAAAATCACTAGGTATTTCTATATTTATTTGCTTTATTACTTTTGTATTTTCGTCTAATGTAGTTATAAGCATCTTAATATCTTTTAAAAATCTACTTTTTCCGTTATTATTTGGCCCAACAATTACATTTATTTTATGAGGAATAATTTCTTTACCTTTATTGGTTATTAGCTTTAAAATTTTAAATTGTTTCATCTTACTACCAACTTCTTTCTTTTGATAGTTAGATTAGCATAGATTTTTATGAAACACAACAAAAAAATTAACCATGCAAGGTTAACTTTCCTCCTTTAATTATTAAAATGTCCTCCCCTATATAATTTTTCAATATTATGTTCTTCTCTAAGTTCTTTATCTGTTGCATTAGAAAGCGATACGATTCTTTTAGAGCTTACAATAAATGTACAATCAGGTCGTGTAATTCTATTACTCATAAGATAAGTGTTATGTGTCGATAAAATAGTCTGTAAATTTGGAATAGCACTTAATTCTTTTATAATTCTTTCTGCTAAACCGAAATGATAGTTTACATCAAAATCATCCATAAACAAAAACTTTACATTTGCTTGTTCTAACCAAATCATTAAACTATAAAATAACCTTAAATCATTTGTTCCAGTAGACATCAAAGTAGAAAAAGGCACAACTGCATCTTTAAATCTTACCCCTATCACATGACAGTTTCCTAAGTCCATATCCTCAAATGATAAGTAATTCCATTACTCTTTAAAAATGTTTCAAAATCTTTTAATTTATTATTTCTTAAAATAATATCATTTAATTCATTATTCCGATATTTAATTCCAATAGAATCATCTTTTTTAATCCATACCATAGAATTTATAAAATCCATAAGTACATGAATAGGATGATTCTTAGCTTTAGGAATTCTACTTGCTAAATAATGAATGATAGACATATGATCAAAATATTCCCAATTTAAAGAATCTGTGCCCTCTATTTTAATGAATAAATGTTCTAAATCTTGAAAATGATATTCTAAAACCGTTTCCTGATTCACAATAAGTTTTTCGTATATAGGAACAGTATCGTAATCTTTTTTATAATAAATATATTCAATAACCATACCATCAAATTGAAAAGTATAATCAAATTCTGCATAATCTCTTTTATATTCTAAATTCAAGTAATTTTGATAATATTTTTCTATATTTTTATCATAATTCGTTAAAGTTAAAACAATATCAAAAATAGCAAGTCCTAAATTAGATTTACCTGATCCATTCTTACCAAATAACAAGCTATTTTTAACTATTTTATTTTGAATTAAATTTGTATTATATCGATAATCATTTATATCTAATAAATCCAAGGTTATTTTTTTGGAAAAGCCTTTAAAACCTAAAACAGAAAATTTAGTTAACATATACTTTCCTTTCTTCTTTTGAACTTTTTTGTTTTATTCATTTCTAAATCAGTACTTTTAGAAGTACCCGTTAAAATTTTTATCTCACGAACAGTAAACCCCATTTCTTGTAATTTTTTTAAATCTAAATTCTTATATTCAGAATAAATAGTATGAAAAAGAATTCTTAAATAATCTGATTTATTATTAGAATTACTAAAAGCAACGGATGACTTTATAATATTTTTTAAATCTCCTGGATACGGAATAGGATTTAAAAGTTTTAAAATTTTATGAAATAATCTTTGATTTTGTTCTATTTCATTATTTTTAGAAAAATCTTTTAATAAAAGATCAGCTATTTCTATTAAATCTTCTTCTGAATAGCGATTAAAGTGAATCACTTTATCAAATCTTCGAATTAATGCTTTATTTAACTTTTGATACATATTTGTTGTCGCAATAAATAAAATACTATCTAATGAATTTTCTAATTCTTTTAAAAACATGGAAGTAGCTCTTCCCATTTCTCTTAAATCATTTTCATTAACTCTATCTAAAGCTAAAGCATCTATTTCATCAAATAAAACAATAATCTTTTCTGGATGAGGAAGTGTTTTTAATTCTTCAAATAATGCAGATATATTTTTTAAAGTTTGGCCAAGTTTACTATCAATAACAGAATCAAATTGAACTGTATATAGGTCTCTATTTAAAATTCTCGCTAGATGTTTAGCTGTTTCTGTTTTTCCTGTTCCCGGAGCTCCTTCAAATAAGAATTTATTGACACCACATTTTTTATGAATCGCATTAATAATACCAAGAATATCATTTTTAATTTCTTCAGGCAAAGGTAACAAATTATTAGAAGGTTCTACTTTTTGATAAAATGTCAATTTTAAGTCTTCCTCTTGTGGAACAAAAGTATTTTCATCTGATAACAAAGCTAAAATATATTGAGATAACTCTGCATCACCATTTAATTCAAAATCTTTAGCAATCATATAAGCTTCACGTCTAAATGATTCATCTGAACCTTCTACATGATATCTTATTAAATTAATCACATTTCTTTTTCTCATTCTTATCCCCTCATCTTCTTTAAAATAAATAATACTGAATACTATCACTAAAATGATCTTTTGAAACTTTTAAAAATTCACAAGCTTTCTCTGTTTCAATCTTTCCATAAGCTTCTAATTGATAAACCATTTTTTGAAATTGATATGGTTCTTCTAAAGGTATCACACTATCATCATATTTCTCTTGATTTAAGTGTAAATGAACTAGTAAATGACCCACTGAAAAGATAGGTGTTATTTGAAGTTCTCTTAAACGAAGAATAATAGCATAATAATTCACTTGAAATTCTTTTTTAAATGCTTCTATTTCACGAAAATTTATAATTTGTCTATAATCTCCAAATTCATTTATCATAGCTCTTTTAGGCATGAGTAGAGCATTTGCAAAGCGCTGACAAAGTTCTTCTTGATTTAATTCTTTATTTTCAATATGAAGTATCAAATGTCCAAGTTCATGAGCAAGAGTAAGTTTTTGTTTTCCACCATCTAATGTTTTATTGATTAAAGCAATAAATGGAACTCCTTCTACAACTTCACTAAAAGATTCTATACCTTGAAATCTATTTCCCATATTTTTTATTTGAATAATGTATATTCCCTTTTTTTCTAAAAGAAACGTTAAATTAGAAATAGGAAGCTTTTGAGAAACATTCATTTCGTTTCTAAATTTAATCGCGCTATTCTCTGCATCCTCTAAATTTTTACAAATATATTTTTTAAGCTTATATATTTTTTACCTCAATTCGCCTAAAGTGTTGCTGTATATTTAAAAATTATGATTGAATTATTTCTTATATCTTCCAAATCTATAGGCAAATCGGTATTGTATATAACATCATTATTTTAAGATTGGTATTAATTTTTCTCTAAATATTCAATTGTATACTTTAAGATTGCTCTTTATTTTACAAAATTCTATGATGTTGTAAATAACGAGTGGAGTTTGAATGATACTATAAGAATGTACAAAAAAGGAAAAAATTCATGTACAAAAAAGAGAATATAATATACACTTCAATATAATCCTTTTTTGTGTACTTTTTATTATTCGAGCAACACTTTAGGCGAATTGAGGTTATTTTTTTATTTGATAATTTTAAAACTTCCAAATATTGAGCAATCTCCATTTGAATTAATTCTTCTAAAAGTTTTAAATCTTGTTGCTTTAATTTTTTTCTTTTACGTAACGAAGCAAAAGTGATTTTAGGAATCTCTAGATTTATTTCTTTTGAATTTTTTGTTTTATTCATTTTAACCATCTCTTTTCTATTTCTTTTTTATCACAAAAAGAAACATTTGTAAAGTAAAAAATGATGTTTAATATAATTTTTAATCAAAAAAAGAAATAGACTTATATTCTATTTAATTGTTTAATATAATTTTAGACTAAATGACTCACTAAGTTGATAGCAAATGAGTCATTTAGTCTAATCAAATAATTCATTCATACGGATATTCGAGTATTTATCCGTATTATTGTCCGTATATTTCATCTATTTCATTTCAATTTCTTTTTCATCAACATACTCATAGTTTAGAGCATTATTACTAGTAACCACACTTTCACCAAGTTCATTTTCTAAATCTTTTCTTGCATTACCTGCAATCTTTCCACCACGTCTTGCCACTTCAATATTTTCATTTAACCCTTTTGGATTTTTCTTTTTAGCAATTTCTCTTGTTGCTATTTCACCTAAATCTGCAAGTGCCACTTCAACATCAGACATATTATCTCTAAGTGATTCTTTTCTAAGTCCTTTAAATGATTTATACTCCTTGGCCGTCATACCAGACCATTCTTTATAAATTTCATTTGTTAAAATTGCATATTCTTTGGATTCAGTGATTCCACCATCTTTCCATACATCTGTAAGTTGTTTTCTATCCTGAATACCTTTCATTCGTTTTAATATCCATTTTTCATCATAGCCTTTGGTTCTATATAAGTCTATGGCTCTTTGAGCTGCTAGTGACGGATCAAATGTTTCATCAATTCTTTCACTACCTAGTTTTGCTAGCCATTGTTTTATAGGCTCTGCATTTTTTGAGGGAATTGATTCAATAATTCTAAACATTCCTTCTATATCTACTACATCAGTCATACGATATTTACCATCTTGAGCTTTTAATTTCAAAGCGTTACAATTTGTAACGGTTTCATTTCCTTCATCTTTAAGTCTCTTTTTAAGTACTCTCCAATATGTTTGGGGATTATTACTTTCTGAAACAATACCTACAATATCCACTACACTGATAAAATATTTTTCTTTTTCTTGGTCCCACACGGTTCTAATTGTTTCATCGTTAAATAATTTGTTTACTAATTGCATTTTTTCTTGATTCATGCTCCATCTCTCCTTCATCATTTGTGTCTATTCTAAATTTTAAAAATTCAAACTCTATTTCTTTCAATATTTTAATTTATCACTTTAATCATCTCTTTTCTGTTATTGTTTTATCACAAAAAAACACATTTGTAAAGTCAAAAATGATGTTTAATATCATTTTAAAGCAAAAAAAAGATTTTTATTCTTTTAATTTTTCCTTTTGGATGATTTTAAAGTAAAAATACCACAATACAAATGTGGTAATTTACTTTAATTATTTCTTTAACATTAGTTTTTCGAATTAACCATCTACCGTTAGGTTTTATTCTAAAGTATTTACTAAATCTAAAGCAGATTCAATCACTTTGTCCATATCATAATATTTATATTGGCCAAGTCTTCCTCCAAAATAAACGTTTTCAATTTTTTCAGCAAGTTTACGATATTCCTCATATAACTGATTATTTTTCTCGTCATTGACTGGATAATAGGCTTCCATTCCTTCTTCCCAGTTACTTGGATATTCTTTGGTAATCACAGTTCCTGGAACCTCTTGAAATTCAAAATGTTTATGTTCAATAACTCTAGTATATGGGGTTTCTCTATCTGTATAATTTATAACTGCATTTCCCTGATAATTATCGATATCACTTAGATATTCAGTTTCAAATTTTAAACTACGATATTCTAATTTTCCTAAAGAATAGCCAAAGTATTCATCAATCATTCCTGTAAAAATCACTTTTTCAGCTAAGGCATCATACTTTTCTTTCTCTTTTAAGTAATCCACATTACAAAGAGTCTCGACATTCTCAAGCATTTTTCCAATAATAACATTGTAACCTCCCATAGGAATTCCTTGGTAACGATCATTAAAATAATTATTATTAAATGTAAAACGAACCGGAAGTCTTTTAATAATAAAACTTGGTAAATACTCACAATCTCTTCCCCATTGTTTTTCTGTGTAGCCTTTCACTAATTTCTCATAAATTGTTTTTCCCACTAAAGAAATGGCTTGTTCTTCTAAATTCTTTGGAATCGTATCTTTCATTACCCCTTTTTCTTCTTCAATCTTCTTCATGGCATCATTTGGAGTCACGACATCATCCCATAATTTGGTGAATGTATTCATATTAAATGGCATGTTATAAAGTTCTCCTTTAAAATTAGCAATGGGAGAATTTACATAATTGTTAAACTCACAAAACTGATTCACATAATCCCATACTTTTTGATTACTCGTATGAAAGATATGATCCCCATATTTATGGACATGAATTCCATGGATATCTTCACAGTAAATATTCCCTCCTAAATGATTTCTTCGATCTATCACTAAAACTTTCTTTCCTCTTTTTTGCAACTCATACGCAACCGTCGCCCCGAATAAACCAGAACCGACAATTAAATAATCATATTGTTTCAAAATTTTCACCACTTTCTATATTAAGAATACCGAAAATAAGGGAAAATAGCAAGAAAAAAAGACCTACTCTTTCTTTAAGTCCTTCTTTCTCGATTCCAAATAACTTTGAAGTGTTTTAGCAACATCGATAGGTAAAATACTCGAAAGCTCTTCTAAGCTCGCACTTTCCATTTTGGTAACACTTCCAAATTTTTTAATCAGTTCCTTTTTTCGTTTAGCACCAATTCCGGGAATCCCATCTAAAACACTGCTAATGGAACCCTTACTTCGAATGGTTCGGTGATACGTAATCGTATAACGGTGAACCTCATCTTGCATTCTTGTTAAATAATGGAACACATTACTATCTCTTGGAATATCCACGATTTCTAAGGTATCCCCATCTAATAAATCATTGGTTCGATGTTTATCATTCTTCTTTAAACCACATACTTTAATCGGAAGATTGAGTTCATTTAAAATTTCTTTACAAGCATGAATTTGACCAATTCCACCATCGACAATGATAAGGTTAGGAAGTTCTGTTTTTTCAACTAAAGCTCTTTGATAACGACGGTAGATGACCTCTCTCATCATATTATAATCATCATTTTTATCAAAACTAATTTTATATTTTCGATATTCGTTCTTCGCAGGTACACCATTTTTAAAGACGACCATGCCACTTACCGACCAATCGCCAAATAGATTCGAGTTATCAAATAAATCTATTCGATCTAAAATCTCTAAATTTAAAAGATTTTTTAACTCTTCATTTGCGTCTTCCGTAAGTCTTTCTTTCTTCTGAGTGATCTCAAGTTCATTTTGTAAATTAATTTTCGCATTTTCTTCAGCCATTCGAAGTAAATCTTTTTTCTGTCCACGAATCGGCGTCACAAACTTATTTTCTAAATAGCCTTGTAAAACTTCGGTATTTAAGTTCTCAGCCACCAAGATTTCTTTGGGAATCTCATGTCTTGCATAAAACACAGATAAGTAAGACTCCATATCACTTACAAAATCACTCACGACTGGGAAAATATCGGTGTATCCTCCAACAATCTTTCCGTTTCGAATAAAAAGAATTTGTACCGAAATATAGCCATTATCAAAGAAACAACCGACAACATCTCGATTCGTATAATCTTGAATGGTAATCTTTTGCTTATCTAAAACAACATTAATATAATCTAATTCTTTTTTGAGTTCTAAAGCGAGTTCAAAATTTAAAGATTCACTAAAATGTTGCATTTTTTCGATAATTTTATCTTTTAAAATTTTATCATTTCCATTTAAAAATCCTAAAATATCTTCTTCCATTTGTTTTAGTTTTTCTTGGTCTACTTGTTTTTCACAGTAACCTAAGCATTCGCCAATATGATAGTATAAACAAACTTTTTTAGGGTTTCCTTCACACTTCTTTAAAGGATAAAGGCGATTTAATAAATTCACAATCTTTCTTGCCGCATAGGCATTCGGATAAGGGCCAAAAAGTTTTTTCTTATCTCTTTTACGAATATTTAAATACCTAGACACTTTAAGTCTTGGATAAGGTTTTTCAACATATTCAATATAAGGATAACTTTTATCATCTTTTAACAAAATATTATATTTGGGGTCATATTGTTTAATTAAGTTAATTTCAAGCAAAAAAGCTTCTAACTCGGTCGCGGTGACAATATAAGTAAAGTCTGCGATTTCACTTACGAGTTTGGCAGTTTTTCCTGTTTGAGTTCGGTTAAAATAGGAATTCACTCTTTTATGTAAGTTCTTCGCTTTTCCTACATAAATAATCACTCCATCTTTGTTACGCATCTGATAACTTCCTGGTTTGTTTGGTATCTGGGCTAATTTTTCTTTCAACATGGTGCCTCACCCCTTTCTAGTATTTCCTTTTTTCTTTAAATATTGTATCATATTTTTAGGTGATTTTATGAAACTTTTAAATACCAGTGAATTAGAAATCAAAAAATCAAAGTTTATTGCTTATCTTTATGAAGTGACAGATAAAGAAGAAGTAAAAGAAATTTATGAATCTTTAAAGAAAGAACACAAAAAAGCAAGACATATCCCGTATGCGTATCTCTTAGAAAACACCGCAGGGAAAAGTGATGACAAAGAACCAAGTGGCACCAGTGCAAATCCAATCTTTTTCCATTTAGAACGAAATAACTTAACAAATCGAGCTATATTCGTCGTTCGTTATTTTGGTGGCACAAAGCTCGGGGCTGGAGGACTTACCAGAGCTTATGGCGAAGTCTCTAAAAATGTTTTAAATCATTAATCTTGCATCAATATGTTTTTTGATACTTCGAGAAAACTTTTACCTCAATTCGCCTAAAGTGTTGCTCGAATAATAAAAAGTACACAAAAAAGGATTATATTGAAGTGTATATTATATTCTCTTTTTTGTACATGAATTTTTTCCTTTTTTGTACATTCTTAGTTACAGTTTTGTGACTACAAGGAAAAAAATCAAAATTTTTTTAGCAAAATCAAATATTTATTGATATAATTAGA
>CANRGE010000032.1 GCA_947630065.1 uncultured Clostridia bacterium | reverse complement strand
ATGAATATGATGAAAGTTTTAAGATAGTTGGGTGAGTTTACTCACTAAATGTGCTTTCAGCACCTAGAACAAGCCACATAATTTATTGCGTGGATCTTGACAAGAAAAACTATGTTAAATTATTTTTTATTCAATTAAAAAAAGTGTTTTTATTAACACTTAATTAATATCAGTTCTTTTAGCAACAATTAAAGAACCAATAAAGAATAAACTAAAAGTTATTATAATTAAAAGAAAAATTAACTGCATAATATCCCCACCTGTTATGATATTATATCCAGATTTATCTTTTTTATACAATATATTCGACTATATATAACAAAATTAGTCACGATTATAAATATCTCTAGTATATATTTTATCTTTAATATCTTCTAAAATTTTTTCTTGTCTATTAGCTAAGATTACATCAGATATTTTTTTAAATTCATTAAAATCATTAATAACTCCACAGTCTTCAAAAACATCACTTTTTAAAGTTGGTTCATATATTACGACATTAATATTATTAGCTTTTAAATTTAATATAATATCTTGAATTGCACTTGCTCTAAAATTATCAGAATCAGTTTTCATTGTTAAACGATATACTCCAACAGTTTTAGTATTTTTATTCATTATCATATTAACAATATGTTCTTTTCTAGTTTTATTTGATTTAATTATTGATTCAATTATATTTTCAGGTACATCTTTATAATTGGCAAGTAATTGTTTAGTATCTTTAGGTAAACAATATCCACCATAGCCAAAACTTGGATTATTATAATGGTTTCCTATTCTAGGATCTAGGCTAACACCATCGATAATTGATTTTGTATCTAAACCTTTAATTTCTGCATATGTATCTAATTCATTAAAATACGCTACTCGAAGGGCTAAATAGGTATTAGCAAATAATTTTACTGCTTCAGCTTCAGTACTATTCATAAATAATATTGGTATATCTTCTTTTAGAGCAGCATCAGCTAATAAATTAGCAAAGATTTTAGCTTCTTCATTTTTACCACCAACAATAATTCTTGATGGATATAAATTATCATATAATGCTCTTCCTTCTCTTAAAAATTCAGGTGAAAACATTAAATTATCAATATGATATTTTTCTTTCATACTTTCTACAAATCCAACTGGAATAGTTGACTTAATAATCATAGTACAATCTTTTTGACCCATACTAAGAACTTTTTCAATAATATCTTCAACAGATGAAGTATCAAAATAATTTAATTCTTCATCATAATTGGTTGGTGTTGAAATAATAACATACTTAGCATCAGAAAAAGCTTCACGATAATCAAGTGTTGCTCTTAAATTTAAATCTTTTTCTTTAAAATATTTTTCAATATATTCATCTTTAATTGGAGATATACGATTATTAATCATATCAACCTTTTCCTCAATAACATCTAAAGCAACAACTTCATTTTTAACACTTAATAATGTTGCTAAAGATAAACCAACATAACCTGTTCCTGCTACAGCAATTTTCATTTTACATCTACTCCTTAATATATTTTCATAATTAAATTAACCATTAAATAATTCTTTTAATATTTTAAAATTATATTTGTTTTGAATCCTTATAATTATAAATGATTCTATTAAACAAACTATAATATCTAATATAAAACTATAAATTCCATATACATGTTCTTTACCAACAAATAACAGAAAAATAAATAAATTAATCATATGTACAAAATAGATTATTGTACTACATTTTCTAAAATTAATTGTATTGATTTTAATATTATTAAGTTGTAATACTAATAAGAACAAAGATAAATAAAGAATTACTCTACTTACTTCATTTGGAATTATAACCGATATTGTAAAACATATCAGCATTATTAATAATAATATTTTTTTAGATAATTTTATTTTATTATTATATTTTCTAATTAATAAACCAAGTTCAACTAAAAATATTCCCCTAAAAACTCTTCCTGTATAAAAAACAAGATGAAATATATATACCAATTTATTGTTAAGATAATTAGCTGTTAAATAATCTAATATAAATGCAACAATATACGTTAACATTGTAATTATGAATATTTTTTTATCGCTTAATTTTAATTTTTTTAAAAAATATATAGCAATAATAGCATAAATAAGTCCAAGCAAATACCAAATAGGCCAAGAGAAAAAATGCTCACCTACAAATAATAAATCTCTTACATAAATAAAAAGTGCTTTTCCAATAGGATATCCTTTAACTACATAATCATAAAAACTAATTGGCAAATAAATTACATTCCAAAGGAGATATAATTTAGTAATTTTTTTTAAATTCTCAATTAATTTTTTTTCTTGATCTTGTTCTTTATACATAAAAAATCCACTAGCCAGGAAAAAAAATGGAACAACACATAGTAAAATTGTATTATATATAGTTTTAATAGTTTCATTAGGCCCTACACTTACTTGGGTATGACTAGCTACAACAAGAATTGCTAAAATAAATTTGGCAATATCTATTCCTTTGTACGATTTTTTTGGACTAACCCTAGAATTTTCTATTCTTTCTGTCATATATTATTCCTTCTAACATTTTATAATTTCATTCCACCATTAACATTTAATACTTCATCGGTTATATAACTAGCATTATCACTAGCTAAAAATAAAACGGCATTTGCAATATCTTTAGGTTCAGCTAGTCTTTTTAACAAAGTCATATCTTTAAATTTATTTAACAATTCTTCAGGAACTGTTTCAAGCATTTCTGTCATTGTATATCCTGGAGCTACTGCATTTACTCTAACATTACCATCTTTCAGTGCAAATTCTTTTGCCCAAGTATGTGTCATGCCTATTATCCCGCTTTTTGAAGCTGCATAATTTATTTGGCCAATATTACCATAAATACCTACAATTGAAGAAATATTTATTATACTACCACCATGGTTATCTTGCATAATTGGACCAACTAATTTAGTTATATTATATGTTCCCGTAAGATTAGTATTTATAACTTTATCAAAGTTATCATCATTCATTTTTTTAGTTAAAGAATCTGAAGTAATTCCAGCATTATTAACAAGAATATCTACTTTTTTATATTTATTTATAACATTATCAACAAATTTTTTTACTTCTTCTCGATTTGTTATATCTACTTTATAAAATTCTATTCCATCTATATTTTTTTCATTATGATTATATGTTCCAATAACTTTAGCACCTTCTTTAACAAACAATTTTGCTACTTCTAATCCAATACCTCTTGATGCCCCAGTAATTATTGCTATTTTCCCTTCTAACATAAATTATTCCTCCAACTCAAACATTTTTAATTAGCATTGCAATGCCCATGCCACCACCAATACAAAGTGATGCTATGCCATACATAGCATTCCTTTTTTTCATTTCATAAAGTAGTGTAGTTACAATTCTTGCACCTGATGCTCCAACTGGATGACCTAACGCAATTGCTCCGCCATTTACATTAACTTTTTCTTTTAATTTTTCTTCATCAATATTATATTTTTTTGATAATTCTCTTATAACTGCTATACTTTGTGAAGCAAAAGCCTCATTAATTTCAAATAAATCAATATCATTTATACTTAAATTATTCTTTTCTAATAATTTAGAAATTGCAAATAAAGGACCCATGCCCATATAATCTGGATCACAACCAACTTCTGCAAAATCAATAATTTCTGCTTTAGGTTTTAAATTTACATTTTCATCACCAATTAATAATAAAGCACAGCCATCATTAATACCAGAAGCATTACCAGCAGTTACTGTACCATTTTCTTTAAATGCCGGTTTTAAACTAGATAATTTTTCAATTTCAGTATTAAATCTTGGAAATTCATCTTCTTTTATTATTTGATTTTCAGCATTTTTTATTGGTACGATTTCATCAACAAATTTATAGTTTTCTATAGCCTTTTGAGCTTTATGTTGGGAATCATATGAAAACTGATCTTGCTCTTCTCTTGTTATATTATATTTTAAAGCAATATTTTCAGCTGTTATTCCCATATGCTTATTGGAAAATACATCAGTTAAAGCATCATATATCATGCTGTTTTTTAGTTCTTCTTGATCTTCATATTTTAACAAAGGAGACATACTCATATTTTCAACACCACCTGCTAAAATACAATGAGCATTACCTAATTTTATATCATTAAAAGCTTCATTTATTGCTTTCATACTACTACCACAAACCATGTTAACTGTATAAGCTGTTTTATCTTTTGGAATTCCACTATTTATTAATACTTGTCTTGCTATATTTTGTCCTAATCCCGCTGATAAAACATTTCCTAAAATAACTTTATCAATTTGATTAACATCAATTTTGGTACTATTTATAATGCTTTTAGCAACTTCTGTTCCAAGACTATTACAATCATTGTTTTTAAAACCTTTATTATATTTTCCAATAGGGCTTCTTTTGGCTTCATAAATATATACCATTTAGTTTAATACCTCGCCTTCTTTTGCAAATTATAACATACCATAACCATTATTTGCAATTTAACAAACTTTTTCATTATTACTATTTAAATTCTTATCACTTCAAAATAATTTAATATACTCCTTTTATTTTTAATTCTTCAATTAATTTTTTTACATTTTTTTCAGGGTTAAAATTTTCTTGTAAATAATTTTGACATTGGTTTGCCATACCTAGATATTCATTTTTGGATAAAGAAAAAATATTTGTTATTTTTTGTTTTAAATCTTCTTTTTGATTAATCTTATATAATAATTCTTTTTTTATATTGTCTGAATAATAAATAGATGTTGCGTTTAAATCAGTCGTTATACATGGAATACCATATTGAATTGATTTTATAATATTAATCAACCCTGAAACTATATCTTTCTTTAGAGGACAAACTGTTAAAAATGCTCCTTTCATTAAATTATAATAATCTTTAGCAGGCAATTCTTCATAATATGTAACATTATGAAGTGGAGGTTTATTTTTAATATCATTTTTTCCGGTTACAATTATATATTTAATATTTGTTGTTTCTTTAGCTACATTAATTATAATATTCCAGTCTCTATTACTTACCCCTCCAGCAAAGACATACTGTTCTTTTTCAAATTTAGGTTTTATATAATTATCCTTATCATCAAAAACATCTGGTAAGTAAATCCCATTCCAATTACTTAAATTAAATAGCTTTTTATATTGTTTTTCTAAATTGATATCATTAATTATTGGAATAAATTTATCATTTAGCAAACATCTTTTTATTGCCTTATATTTTCTTTTCTTTTGTGGTAAACTTATCCAACAAAAAGAAACAATATTTCTTTTTATTTTAAATAGATGACATATATTATTTAAAGATATTCCTTGACCTTTAGCCCATGTTATTATTAAATCGTCTTTTTTGGAATTAAATATAGCTCTAATATTTTGCCAATACATTAAAATTAAAACGAAAATATAACCTAATTTAATTTTGGGAAACATTCTTCCGATTCTAAAATAGGTTTTAGAAACTCCTGTACTTATTACTTTAACATTTCCATATTTTTTTAATCCTTCATATAGCCATAACTTATCACATGTTTTTATAGGACAATCATACAATAATATAATATTTTTCAATATTATCCCTCCTCTTATAATATTTTTTTTCAAACTACTTGTAAGATTACATCAGATATTTTTATTGTTTAATATAATATAGTTACCTAATTTATAATCCCATTCATCGGGAGTAAATTCTTCAAATCCAGAACCTGGATAAAAAGTTAATTCTCCAAAATATAATTTTCCATTTATTTCATACCAGTCTACTCTTAAAAACATCATATTTTCACTAAGCTGTTTTGAAAGTTCTAACATTTTAGAATAGTTTTTAGGTTTCTTAATTACTTTATTAGATTTTGGATAATGTCTTTCAAAAGGTAGCTTATTCCAGTCTAAATCAAAGAATGTTACTTTTAATCCATCACTATATCTGTCTGTACAAGTAAAAGTCATTTGAGGTTTACCATTAAAACACATTACCTTATAATCAGTTAGTTCACTTTCAATAAATCTAACTAAAATATAAACATTGCCATTAACTAATACCCCCCCCCCATGAGGTAGCTTTATCCATGAACCTAATTCTTCTCCAAATTCTTCTGGAACAAATTTTCCATAACCACTTTCATGATAAAAGGTTAATTCCCCAAAATAAATTTTATCATCAATTGAATAGAAGTCAGTTCTAACATGAGGAATATCTTTAGATAATTTTTCGGCTAATTCTAACATTTTATTTAAACTTTTAGGTTTATTAATCTTTACATTTTTATCTGTTGGATATTTTATAATAGCTTCAATATATTTCCAGTCAGTATCATATAAATTTCTTTTATGCTCTATAAATCTATCAAAGTCAACTTCGATTATTTTAGCCTTCCCATCAAAAGTAAAAATTTTATAATCTTTTAATTCTTTTTGTGATTCATCGACCATGTATTTTTCTATTATAATACGAGGTTTTATATTCTTATAAGACCATTCTCTTCCAGAATAAAAATAATTTCTTTTTAAACATTTTTCAATTTTTTTCTTAGCTTCTTCAATATTTAATTCTTTTTTATCTTTTACAATTACTATTCCACCACTATCATGAGTACACTTAATTACAAATTGATTTGGTAATTTATCAAAATCAATTTCATCGAAATGATTATATACCCCTAATGTTGGAATAATATATTCTTCCCCAATTATAGATGCTACATATTTTTTAGCTTCATATTTATCCACCATAGTTGTATATATAGGTTTTCGATCATATAGTTTTAACCATTGTAATTTTTCATTAAATGTTTTAGGATTTTTTAAATTAAGTTTTTTGCCAACAACAAGTCTATATTTCATTTTTAAATATGTTTTATCACTTAAAAACCAAAAAATATTTTTATTACATAACCATAACAATATTTTACTTGGCTGTTTAAAATATTTAATAATCTTTTTCATTTTGTTTACCACCTAAATTATTTTATTTATAAAATTCTTTATACCACTCTGCAAATTTTCTTAATCCTTCTCTTAATGATGTACTTGGTTTAAAACCAAATTCTTTTTCTAATGGTGTTGTATCAGCATAAGTTATTGGTACATCACCTGCTTGCATTGGCACTAATTCTTTATGACTTTCAAAGTCATAGTCTTTTGGTAACACTCCTGCCCTTACTAATTCCTCTTGTAAAATATTTACAAAGTCAAGTAGATTTTCGGGATGAGAGTTACCTATATTATAAACTTTATAAGGTGGAATTGGAAGCCCATCTTCACCATTTTTCTTTTCAGGTGGTTTTTGCATAACTCTAATAATACCTTCTACTATATCATCAATATATGTAAAATCTCTCTTACAATTTCCATAATTAAATATTTTAATTTTTTCACCTTTAATTAATTTATTGGTAAAGCCAAAATAAGCCATATCAGGTCGACCTGCTGGTCCATAAACTGTAAAAAATCTTAAACCAGTTGTAGGAATATTATAAAGTTTTGAATAAGTATGCGCGAATAATTCATTACTCTTTTTAGTTGCAGCATATAAGCTTATTGGATTATCAACTTTATCTTCTGTTGAAAATGGCACTTTAGTATTTCCCCCATAAACAGAAGATGAAGATGCATAAACTAAATGTTCTACAGGATTATGTCGACAAGCTTCTAAGATATTATAAAAACCAATAACATTAGATTCAATATAAGCATCAGGATTTTCTATACTATATCTAACACCTGCTTGAGCTGCTAAATTAACCACAATACTTGGTTTATACTTTTCAAAAATAGAATTAATTAATTCTTTATCAGCTAAACTTCCTTTAATAAAAGTAAAATTATCAAATTTTTCTAATTCGTTTAACCTATAATCTTTTAAAATTACATCATAATAATTATTCATATTATCTAAACCAATAATTTGAATATCATTATTTTCTTTTAATAATCTCTTAGCTAAATTAGAACCTATAAAACCTGATGTCCCGGTTATAAAAATTGTTTTCATTTAAATATACACCTTCCCATGAAAATTTTATTATTTCTTAATTTATTTTTATACGTAGTTATCAATTCTCTTATTTAACTTATAAACTAATTTTTTAATAATTAAATAAGTTATATTATTCACGATTATTAAATTTTAAATTATCTTCTATTTAAAATTTTTTTAATTTTTTTCTTAATACTCTTAGGAACTAATTTTAAACTTTTTTTTGGCAAAAATAATATTCTATACTTTATTAATTCACTTTTTAAAGCTTTTGTAGCAGATTTTTTATAATTATTTGTGACAATATAGTTTTGTTCAAAAATCTTTCTATTTTTATGCTTAATAGCCGGTGAATTTAAAGCTTTATTATACTTTATCGACTCAATAATATTATTTTGTTTGAAAACTACTATGTTTTTATTAAATATTAAATAATTTATTAAATCTGCACCTTTTTTAGTATTTTCTAAAATTACCGACACTTGTTTGCGGTCGCTCTCACTAATTCTTGAATCTTTTGATCCATTAAAATCACCAAGTGTAATATCCGATATTCTTTCATTTCTAGCATAATGACAATGATAACAATTTTCTCTTAAAGCCAAATTATTTGTAAATCCTCGATAATAAACATCGTCTTGATAAGGATTTTTTGAATAAAATTTTTGAAAATTATTATCATATAAAGATAAATAGTAACTAGAATTTTTATCTCTAAAAGTTACATTCGACACATCTTTATTATATTTTTTAGAAATATTAGAAACATGTTGTTTTAAATACTCTGAAGGTACCACTCCATGACAAGCAAGATCAATTAAAATTAAATTATCTATTTTATTAGCTTTAATAAACATTCTTTTTACTGCTACAACTTGACATGGCAAACCAATAAATAAAACTTTTTTATCATTTAAAATATCATTTTCTAAACATTTAAAAATAGTTGATAAATCAGCATAACAATATTTAGAACCAATAACTTTTTTAATTTGTTTTATGCTTTCTACTTTTATATAATCACACGACCCCCCCCCCTCGTTATTATACACTACGCCATAAGTGGAATAATTATTTTCTAAAGCATATTTATATAATTCTTGAGCAATGCCTCCACTAGTACTACTATTTCTTATCTCTAAATCAGTACTCCATCCAGCATAAACATTTTGAGGCATTTTATATTCTAAGTCTTGTTTGGCTGGACAATTATTTTCACAAAGATGACAAGATATACATTTATCTTTATCAATAACTGGATATAAAACACCTAATTCATCTTTTTGAAAAGATATACATTTTTTAGGACATATATAACTACAAAGCTTACAACCAGTACAGTCATTTTTACTACATATATCTGACATATTATTTTTTCCTCCCATAATAAAGTCAAGTATTTTCTATACAAAACTTTATAAATTAATTGTTTTTCTTTCTTAATAATTTTACCAAATCAATTTATAATTGATATTTCTTTCTATTATACTTATTTAAAATCTTGTTTATTGTTTAACATTTTAATCATTTTTTCAGTATTTTCTCCAAAAAAAGCTTCACCAGTGCAATATTGTGGGAACCAAAGACTTGGTGCAGTAATATTAGCTTCAATAACAACGATGTTATTGTTTTCATCCACTGTTAAATCCCATGCAACTATTCCCATATGTAAAAATCGATAATGATTTTTCTTAGTAAATTCTATCATTTCCTTTATTTTTGGCAATTGATAATTTTCGAATACAATATTTGTATTAGGATGTTTATCAAATTTCTCTCCATCTTGAGAAAAAGCATATTTCATCAATTTTCCTTCACTAGTTACTCCAACGGCTATACCACCTGCATGAGAATTATCAACATAACTATTATTTCTTCCTAATCTTAAAGCTATAGGTGCAATGTAAACTTTACCATCACAAATATAACTGTTAATTCTAACTGTGTTAATAGCAGTTGGATAAAGTTTAGCAAAATCTTTATGAGGTTTTATTTTTTCTTGAACAACAAAATTTTTACCATATTTTTTTAATATTTCCTCAATATGTTCATTACTTATTGAATCTATTCCATTTTCAACATTTAATATTCTTACATTTTTTCCAGAACTTGTATCTGAAGATGGCTTTATGACAGATTCACCAATATTATATAAAATTTCAATTGTTTTTTTTAAAGTAATAATACCATTTTTATCATAAAAATAATCATTGCAATTATATACATAATTTTTTGGAATTCTACATTCATCTTCTAAATCATATAAATATGCTGATAATAAACTTTTATCATCTAAATAATTTCGTGCAGGTGATGGATTAAGTTTATTTAAAAGATTAGTGGTTAAAAATATTTCTGGAAAATATTTTTCATTGAATTGTCCGTTATATGATGTATATAATCTATGCCATTCTTTAGAAATTTTTTTACCATAATTTTTTAACCATAATTCATCTACAGATTTTATTTGTTCTTCTGTTAAATTTATATTACTAAATTGTTTTTTTCTCTTTTTTAAATCTTTAGTCTCTCTTTGACAACCTTTAATAAAAATATATCTAATATAAAGTTTTTTTATAAAATTTTTAATTATTTTCATTCTTAAATTCCTTCTTTCTATTTGCATCTAATATTTTTATTCAGTATATTTTTTAATTATTATTCTTGGCATTGCATTTTATACTTTCACTTCCTTTTTTACAATATTTAGCAAATTTTGGATTTTATTCTTAATAGTTAGTATTATGTTTATATTGTAATTCTCTTATTATAATACCATAAATCAGTTATAAATTGTCTTAAATCATTTTATATCTTTTACTTCCTATATTCGTAATTCATTTTTTCTTTTGATAGTATTGAAAGTACACTTTTTATGAAATACTTTTTTAATATTATAAATTTTAATTTATCTATAGCATAAGGGCCAGTATACAAAGTTTATTATAATATGGAAAAAACTAGATTTTTATAAATGATTATTTTTATAAGAGTGTTCTTTATGTTCATAATAGTGTTTTTATTTTTTATCATTATTAAAATTCCTCACATAATTTATAATATTTTTTGCCAACTCTTAACAATTTTTTCTATAGAATAATTATCGGCATTAATAATAGCTTTTTTAGATAAATTATGTAAGAGTTCTTTATCATTTACTAAATCCAACATTGCTTTAGCATATCCATCAATGTCATTATTTTTAACTAATATTGAACATGTTTTAAACTGTTCTACTGAACTTGGTAGATCATAAGAGATAATTGGAACTCCACATTCACAAGCCTCAACTAAAACTATTCCTAATCCTTCAAAATAAGATGAAAGAAGATAAATAGATGATTTTAAATAAAATTTTTGAATCTCATTTGTTCTTGGTAATAATTTTACTCTATCTTCAAGCCCAAAACTTTTTATTTCATTTTCTAATTGTTCCTTTAAACTTCCCTCACCAATTATCATTAAATTCCAATCTTTATTGCTTTTACTAAAAATATTAAAAGATTCAATTAACCTATCAAAACCTTTTTCTTGGGCAAATCTTCCAACTGCAATAAAATTCTTAGATTTTAAATCTGATTTTTCTTTAGAAACAAAACTTTTAGGATTATATATACATATTGCATTATAATTAAAATTTTCTTTTATCCATTTAACATCATGATTATTAAGAACTATATAGTTTGATAGCAAATTAATATTTTCTTTAAATAAATATTTTAAATGTCTACAAATTACACTTTTTTCAAAATATGACTCACATGTACTATGTTGCCATCCGATTATATTAGATGGGATTTTATTTTTTAGTATGCATACTAGCATAGTATAATAAGAAGCTACCCCAACAACATCATCAATTTTATTTTCATTAATATACTTAATAATTTGCTTATTTTGAAAAATCTTAATCCTGAAAAAGCATAAAGAAATTAGTTTTGTTTTTTTATACAAGCTTTTATTTTTCTTAATTATTTTTTTTATAATATAAGCCCAAAAAAACAAAATATTTTCAAATATATTTTGTGAAACAAATTTAACTTTTATATTTTCGTTTAAACCATACAGATTATTATCACGCTTATTATCATTGGTTACACAAATAATATGAACATCATATCCTTCCTTATATAAAGCATTTGAAACACAAGTAACTGCTCTTTGAACTCCGCCTAATGTAAATATTGAACCATATAAAAAACATATCTTTTTTTTCATAAACACCACCAGTTAAGCAGTAATATTATATCATGCTTAAATACATAAAACAATAAGTTATTATTTTGCTAAAAATAAAATTGAAAGTTCCCGTATTTTAAAATATGGGAAGTTAGTCATTAAAACATTTGCTTTAGGAATATATATTTTTTATAAAAAGAAAAAAATATTATAATATCTAAGTAATTATATATACACTATTATAATTATTGAACTTTAACTTTTTTCCTTTTTAAAAATTTATTTTTAAATAATTCTATAAAATAACTCATATCTTCTGTTCTACCAAAAAGAATTATATATAAAATTAAATATACAATTGTAATTATTAAAATTTTAACAATAAATCCTAATAAATTATCTATAACTATTTTTTGAATTATCAAATTTGATATAAGATAACAAATAAATAAAAAAACAAGCCATTTAAACAATAATTTAAAATAATTTACCGGTGATTTTTTAAAACCAAATTTATATATTGAAACAATGTCTACTATATATGTTATGCCACGGCAGATAATTGTTGCAAATAAAAGACCAGCAATACCAAATGGTTTAACTAATATAAAATCCAAAATTATATTTAAAATGGCTGCAACTACAAAGAATATCTTATACTGTGAAAATAAACCTAAAGCAGATCTAGTTGTATGTAAAGGAAAATGAATAGATCTTAGATATAATTCGATTATCAATATTGCAATTATAGTATTGCTTAAGAAAAACTCATTATTAAGCCAAATACTAGTTACAAATTCTTGTAGTAAAATTATCAACCCAACACAAATATAGGTATATATAGTTGCATTTATAAAAAACATCTTAAATAATACATTCTCTGTTTTAGTTTCACTATTTTTAGATACACCAAGATTTCCAATTGAAGCTGTTATTGAATAAAAAATCTTATTCGTCATGGAATTTATTAGTGAAATAATTGCTGTATAATTAGACAATATTCCAACGTATTTTATACCGATAAAAGATGATATAAAAATATTATCAGTTCCACCAAATGCAACACTAGCTATTTTAGTCATTACTAATCCTTTAGTATCTCTTTTTAAATTTTGAACTTCTTGTTTACTAAGTTTTCCTTTTACTTTATTATTTAAAAATTTATATTTTCTTGATACATATATAGAACACAAAACATTATTTAATATTCCAAAAATTATAGATAATAAAAAATAAAATACAAAATTTTCAAAAACAATTAAAATTATACATTGACATATATTCATAACTAGATTAGTAATTTCTGTAAATAAACTTACAACATAATTCTTTTGATCTGCAGTTAATAATGTTTTTTTATAAACAAATAAATATGATGTGGATGTTTGAATTAAATAAAGAACATATAATAAAACTAAACTTTCTTTAACATTAGGAGCTTCTACTAAATATTTTAAAAAGGGTATAACTCCTATTCCTAATATTAATATAATTAACATTATAGCATTATATATTTTTTTATATAAATTTATATATAAATTTACCTTATTATGATCTTCGTCAGCAAGAGGTTTATATAAATGATAAACTAGACTACTACCAAGTCCTAATTCAGCAAAAGATAATATAGTTAATATATTGGAAAATAATCCCCCTATTCCTAAATATTCAGCACCTAATTTTTTAGTAAATATTGTTCTACACACAAAAGAAACAACTAAATACATAATATAACAAAACATTGTTATAGTTGTATTTTTTATTGCATTATTAGTTCTAGATTCTTTCTTCATACTAATTCTTTCCTTTCAAAAGCAATCAAGAAATATAATTATACTTTATATCAATAAAACAAAAAATACAAGCAAAAATAATTTTATTCTCTTAAATCATTGATTATTTTTCATCTAATATTTTTTTTAAATTATTAATTGATTTGCTACGTAATTCAGATACTTTATTATTGATATTTTTAAAATCACATTCAATTTCTGGTATATATTCTTTAGTTAATTTTCTATTTTTAATTTCAAGAATTTTAACTATACTTTCCATTCTAGATGAACAAGTCTTTATATAATACATAAAATTAGTATTATAATTTATTGAAAAAAGCATGCCATGATAAGAAGCTGTAATTACTAACTCAGCATGATGAATATAATATAAAAATTCACCAATTGATGCATCAGATATACAAGTAAGCCTTTCTCTTTTTACTTTCGAATATCCTAAAAATATAATTTGATAATCTTTTTCTTTGGCTATTTTTTCAGCTGTTTGTAATTCAATGCCTTCAGAATCCAAAAAATATAATACAATATATTTTTTATTGGGAATTATTGAAGGTTTTTCTTCATAATTTTGCCAAAAATCACTATCATGTAACAAAGTTGGATCTATATCTAAATGTGCATCATTTTGTAAAATAGTATTAAAATAATCTTTTGCTTGTAATTCTCTAACAGATAAATATCTGAAACTATTTAGACTTTTTTTACATATATCTAAATATTTATTTTCAATTTTATCCATGCCTAAACTTGCAGCATAAGAATATTTTTTTTCATCATTAGCAAAATCTAAATAATAAGTTGTATCACCTTTTGATATATTTAAATTAAATACCATATCACTGCCAACAATGATTTTATCATATTCATTATTAGCTAAATAAATATTTTTTTTATTATAATCTTTTTTAGACAAAATAATGTTTTGTTTTATAAATTCCTTGACTTTTAACCTTTTTTTTCTATACAATAAATATGCCTTAATATCTTTCATATAAGGTATAATAGGTTTATTTAATCTTGGAAACTTAATTAATTCTTTATATTCTATATAGCTATGATAATTTATTATTTCACAATTGTAACCTAATTCAATTATTTTTTTTTCTAAGGAAAATGACTGTAAAACAGCCCCATAATTAGTGGTTGCATGAAAAGTTAATATTCCTATTTTTTTTTCCATTATTTTACTCTCTTTCTATAACTAAACTTATTTTTTTAAGATGCAACAATTACTTCATTATTTTCTTTTTCATCTTGTTTAGTACTTTTATTATCATTATAATTTATATACTGAACACCGCCATATAATAAAAGAATATATGGTAAATTCATTACATCTGTTCTTTGATAGATACTTGCAAAAAATACAATTATAAATGCTATTAAATCTAAACTTTTATTTTTTTGAATTATAACACTTAAAAATAACAAACCCCAAAATAATATACATCCTCCAAAACCAAAGTCCACTAAATATGATTTATACGTTCCAATTCCAGTAAAATTAAAACTCCTAACATATCCTTTTCCAAAACCAAATATAGGGTGTTTATTAAATGTTTCAACAACTAAAGAATCTAATTCACTATTACTTCTAGCAGTTAGTAATCTTCCATTATAGACAATAGATAATCTACCAATTAAATTATTTATATTTGAATTTTTAAAATGTATATTAGGTAATACAAAAATATAAAGAGCTAATAACACAAGTAATGCTATTCTAATTTTAGAATTTTTAAAACTTTTAACAACCAAATAAATAAGTATTATTAATACAAATGCTAAAGAAAAAGTACATATTCCTGCTATTAACATTATAATATTACCTTTATCTTTTAAATTTAACTTACTAGCACATAAAAGCAAAGCAGTTATTGTACCGAAACCACCAGGTTCATTACAAATTCCGCATAATCTTAAAGAACTGCCAGCCTTATAAATAAAAGTTAAAAAATAACTTATATATGATTCACTAGCATCAAAATTATAATAAATAACTTCGGTATATGGAATCGGAAGTTTTAATACATATGAAATATAACAAACAACTGATATTAATGATATTACTATCCAAATTTTTCTAAATAATTTATACGAATTTAATTTGATTTCATCATCACTTATTCCATATCCAATACATAATATCAAATTTAAAAATCCTACTATTTGTATATTATTATTGTACGTATGAAAAATAGTTAATATATAGTAAATAGCAAATGATACAATAAACAAAATTCTAGAAAGATTTAATGTTTTATTTTTTAAAAAAGATACTAAAACTAATATAAAATTTACAAAAGAAAATAAATACACAATAATTCTTAAAAAATTCCTTAATCCATCATTGCCTAACGTACTATCACCACTATATGGTGCAAATAATATAATTAAAACAGAAATCACAAAAAAAATTGGTACGACTTTCTTTACATCAATTTTCATTTTTCAACACCACTTTCAAACCATAATGTATATATATATATATATATACATACATTTTAATTATCCATTTTCACTGCCTAAATTTTTACTTCCTCATCACTTAAACCACCTATAAAAGATGTAATTTTTTTCTATTATTTCTCATGCTTAACCATCTACTTTCTATAGTTAAAGTATAGCATGTATACTTTAAAATGTAAATTAGTGAAAGGTTAAGTGAAAATATATTTTTATATCAACTTACTATTTTTTTTATATAATCTAGCCATAAATTATTAATCTTTTTAACAGTAAACTGTTTCATATCTTTATTAGCATTATTTCCACATTTTTCTGCAAATTTTGGGTCTTCTATATATTTTAAAATTCCATTCAATAATTCTTCTTTATTATTTATTTCTACTAATATTCCATTTATATTATTTTTAATAAGAAATTTTGGTCCACCACATGGACAGTCAGTAGAAATACATGGAATGCCCAAAGCCATAGCTTCCATTAAAGCATTTGGCATACCTTCATAAATAGATGGTAAAATAAATATACTTGATTTATATATTTCTTTTTCTAAGTTATCATTATTTCCCATCAATTTAACATATTTATTAATTTTGTTATTATTTATAAAATTTTCTAATTCACTTCTTAATTTACCTTCTCCATAGATTTTTAAAATATAATCTTTTCTTATTTTAAGCAATTCTTTATATGTATCTAAAAGGAAATAATAATTTTTTTGATTTTCTAATCTACCTACAGCTACTATTTCTTTTTTTCTATTTTGTTTATAAGGCTCTACTAAAAATTTTTCATTTACAGGATTAGGAATTATAGTAGATTTTTTTTGAATGTCATTTGAAAAAAATTTCTTAGCATCTTCTGTTTGAAAAACAAATCCATCAGCTTTATTGTATAATAACTTCATTGCAATTTTATTTTTAAAGCTTAAATATTCACTTTTTGGATCATTTCTAACTGAAACAATAACTTTAATTTTCAATAATTTTTTTATTAACAGTACTCTAAATGATTGTGGAGGCATAAAAGTAATTACTGCATTTGGTTTTAGTTTTTTTAAATATTTATATAAATTCCAAACTCTTACAATATTTTTAAAATGATGTTTTTGTTCATTATCAAGTGAATATAACTTAACCTTTTTATCAATAAAATATGCACTTTTTGTTGATGAAGTTGTTATTATAGTAACATCATTATTTTTGCAAAAATCATTAACTATATTTGATAATACTCTCTCTGCTCCACCTTTATTTAAGGAATCTATACAAAAAACAATTTTCATTAAATCACTTCCCATAAAAAATAACTGATTAAAATTGAGTATATAATTATAATAACGAAATACCATACTTATATACCTATCTAATTGCCAAAACAAAAGATTTAAGAATTGCATATGTTATTAAAATTATAATAGAAAAATAACCATTATTAAAAAAGTTAAATCTATTTTAAATCATCTAAATCATTTCCGCGCACTGCTTTTAAAGTTTCTCTAATTTTTGTAGACGATTGATTTTTTGTATAAGGAAAATATACTATTTTTATATCTTCTTTAGAAAATTCCTTTTCATATTCATTCCATTTATCTGTACCATACCAATCATCACCTACAAATAATATTTTAGCTCCTAATTTTTTACAAGCTGTTAATTTATCCATATCATATTGTGGAACTGCAGCATCAACATATTTACATGAACGAACAATCTCAATTCTCTCTTCAAATGGAATCATAGCCTTTTTTCCTTTATATTTAACTAATTCATCTACAGTTACTCCGACTATTAATTTATCACACATTCCTTTTGCATTTTTTAATAAATTTAAATGTCCAATATGAAATAAATCATATACACCAGCTGTATATCCAATAATTTCTTCTTTCACTTTAATATACCCACTCTCTATCAAAATATTTTTTTCTAAATTTTTCAATATTAATAAACATCCATATTATTTGCCCTGAACGAGTATTTTGCTTAGCATCCTCAAATAATTCATTTAATTTTTTTACATCTAACCATTTAGCATCTTTTAAACAATCATTAGCCATATCAAGCAACTCATTTAACCATGATGATAATGGAACAGGAAATCCAACTTTTTTTCTATAAATAATTTCTTGTGGCAAATAAGATTCTGAAACCTTTTTTAAAATATACTTTGGTATATCTCTAATTTCACTATATTGATTAGCATATTCTTTGCTTGCTACTAATTTTTCATTTTTATTAATCCATTTTAATTTTAAATCATAAGGAACTTTAGTATTAACAAAATTTATCAATTCATGATCTAAAAATGGAGGTCTTGCTTCAACACTCGCTTGCATTGTTGTCATATCTACTCTTTTTAATAATCCTTTTATATGATATTCTTGAAAAAACCTAAAAATATTTTCTTCATTAGAATAGTTTATAAATTCTTTAGATATTTTTTCATCAAAATATTTTCGATAATTTTTACCAAATAATAAATATTTGTCTCTTATTTTTCTTGGAACATACTCATACTGATTAATTAAAGCTTCATAAAAACTGCATTTAAAATCATGATTTTGATAATCAAAAGGTAGTCGATAAATCTTTCCATATCCCCCAAATAGTTCATCTGCTCCTTCACCTGAAATAACAACAGTTATATCCTTACTTAATTCTGTAGACATTATTGCAAGTGGTATTTCATTAGGAACTGCTAAAGGAGCATCATTATATTCTATCAATTCATCCCACTTATTTATATATTGTTTGTAATCAATTAATATGTTTTTATGATTAATATTATATTTTTTAGCAACTATATTAGAATATTTAAATTCATTGTTATCTTTAAATCCAATAGTATATGTGTGTAAAGCATCTTTATCCTTAGTAGATGCTATAACTGCAGAAGTAAGACTAGAATCTAATCCACCTGAAAGATAGGCCCCTACTTTAACATCTGAAATTGTCCATCTTTTTATTGCTTTTTCTACTCTTATTTTAGTTTGTTCTATTAGCTTTTTTTCATCATAATTAGTATCAAAATTTTGTCTAGGTATTTCATAATATTTATGAATCTTAATATTTAAAGTTTCATCTATTTCTAAATATTCTCCCCCACAAACTTGATAAATATTTTCAAAAAACGTAAAAGGTTCTCTCACCATTCTATTTCCTAAATATTCATCAATTGCATCTAAATTAAATTTTGGTTTAAATAATCCACTATTTAGTAAACATTTTATTTCAGATCCATAAATTAAATTATCATTTTGAATTGTATAATATAAAGGCTTTATACTAAAACGGTCGCGAATTAAATATACTTTTTTTTCTTTAACATTGTACAAAGATATAGCAAACATTCCATTAGCTTTTTCTAAAAACCATTTTATTGATTTAGTTTGAACAGATGCTAATATAACTTCTGTATCACCATTTGTTTTAAAATTATACTTTAATTCTTTTTTTAATTCCTTAAAATTAAAAATTTCACCATTAAATGCAATTATCCAATTACCATCATTACTAATCATTGGTTGATTAGATTGGTCATCCAAATCAATAATTGATAACCTAGCATGTCCAAATGCTGTTTTATCATTTAAAACTTTTACTGATTGATTATTTGGCCCTCTATATTTCATGCAAGATACCATATTATTAATTCTTTTTTCTATTTTATCAACTTTATTTCTAGATAAAATACCAGCTATTCCACACATCAAAGATCACTTCCTTTTAATATTTTACAATATTAATAAATTATTGTCTATTTTATTTGAATAAGCTTTTTAAAATTATATTTATTTAATAATTTTTTCGATATATTCTGTTGCATGCCCAAAATATTGAACATATTTTTCTTTAAATTTTTTTGTTTTTTCTATTTCTTTTTTTTCATTTAAATTTACAATTTTTTCAATTAATTTATTTTCATTTTCAATGAAGTTTCCAGGAATTTCCTTTTTTAAATCACAATATAATCCTCTTTTTGATAAATACTCATCATAATCATATACATAATTAAGTATAGGTCTTTCTAAAATAGAATAATCTATCATAATGCTAGAGTAGTCTGAAATTAATATATCAGATATTTTTAATAAGTCTATTATATCGGGATAGTTTGTAAAATTTTTTAAAAAATTATTTTCTTTTATTCCCAAAATTTTATTAATTTCATAATGAGCTCTAAAAATTAAAATATATTTATCACTTAATTTTTCTTCCCATAATTTCAAATTTAAAGGAGGCGCTAATACACATCCTTGTGAATCACGTTTATATTCTCTAAAAGTTGGAGCATATAAAATTATTTTTTTATTTAAAGGTAAATTTAACTTTTTCTTAATATCATTAATTTCCTTTTCAGTTACTTTTGATAATGAATCATTCCTAGGTATTCCAACTAGATGAACATTTTTTTTAGGAATATCAAAAACTCTCATAAGTATATTCATTTCATATTCACTTTGAGAAAATAAAACATCAATTTTAGAAGTTTTCAATAAAACATTACTGTTTTTGTCATCTTTTCCAATACGTTTTAATGGAGAGCCATGCCATGTATTAATATAAATTGTATTTTTATTTTTAAACTTTAGTCCTCTTTCAATTCCAGTATTTGTTATCCAATATTTTGCTTTCAAAGCAATTATAAAAAATTTTAACGAATTATTTTTTACTTTAATTCCATTTTTAATTTCATATTTTGATGTATCATTAAATGCCCAATAATATTTAAAATTTTTATATTTTTCTTTTTTTAACATATATTCATATATTATACGTGGACTATCACTATATTGCTTTCCACCATATGAATTAAAAAGTATAATTTGATTATCAACCCTTATAAATAATTTGAGTAAAGATAAAATAAAATTTAAAAACGTACTATAGCATTTATACACAAAACTGTTAGTTTTTAAAATATTTTCAATATATTTCAAAATAATCCTCCTTTAATAATTTAAAATTAATAAAATTTCAATAATATAAAAATATATAATTTAAATAAATTTTTTTAACTACCTTTTTAGATAAAAATTTTCTAACCATTTTGAAGTTATATTTATATCATACCCAGCTTTTTTTATTCTTTCACAGCAATCATATCTTTTAGAGTTAATTTCATATATTTTTTTTGCCCAATATTTTTCTCCTTTTTCTAAATCTATATATTCAATTTTTTTAGATACATTAGCTTCCAAAGTTACAGCTAAACTTGCGAAAGTTGGTAACCCATTAACTTGTGATTCAATTAAAACAAAAGGTAACCCTTCAAACAAGGAAGGCAATAAAAAATAATCCATAACGTTATAATATTCTAAAGCATTTACATCTTTTAAAATTATAACTTTTTTCTCTAAATTTAATTTTTTTATTTCATTAAGCAAATTGCTTAATAATGGTCCATCACCAATTATTAATAATTTTGAATTATCTATAATCTTTTGATATTCATTAAATATTTTTAAAAGAAAAAAAGGATTTTTTTGTTCACATAGTCTCCCAACACTTCCAAGGACAATTTCACTATCCTTAATTTTAAGCTCTTTTCTATATTTTTCTCTAATATTTTTATTAAATTTATATTTTTCTATATCTATACCATTTTTTATTATAATAGCTGGTGATGACCCATACATATATTTAGCAGCTTCATTTCCACATGCAAATAAATCCGTGGCATATTTCTTTATATAACGTTTGACATATTTTTTATATAGTAGTTTTAATCCTTTTGCATTAGTAGAAGTATTATGACAATGAACTATTCTAGTTGAAACATTACACTTATAAGCAATTTTTACTATTAATCCTGAATAATGAGTAAAATGAGTATGTAATATTTGATATTCTGGATGCTTCTTAAAAAAATGTTTTAAATTTTTTGCATAAATTAATGGACCAACTTTAGTTATATTGGGAATATAATGAACTTGTCCTCCCATTTTTTTTATTTCGTCATCATATACCCCTTTGGAATTTACTAAGAAATGAAATTGTACTTTTTCACGATCTATATGTCTATAAACATTCATTAACAATGATTGAATGCCACCTAATTCCATTTCTCTAACCATATGTAATACTAAAATTGGTTTCATTTGATATTCACACTTCCATTTCATTTTATATTTTATCATAACTAATATTTATTTGACAATTGATACAAAAAAAATTACCTGATAGTAATTATTATTTTCAAAGCCAAAAATAAAATCAAAAAACTTTAATTATATTCGTCTTTTTATTGCATTAAACAAGTAAAAAACAAAATTATAGCAACTATAAACTATTCCTAAATTTTCAACTTTTCTATATAAATTCCATGTTCTCTTAATGCATACAAATTTATTTGATGACAAAGTCCCAGAACTTCTACGGTAATATACTAAAATCTCGTTAATTCCATATGCAAAATCTATTTTTTTTAATACTTTCCACCATGTAGCAGTATCTTCACTTTTAACATTTGGCATATATATATCATTTTTAGACAATTTTTGCATATTAAACATAACTGTACTAGTAAAAATTGTAGTATTTTTTAATGCTTTTTTGTAATTTATTTTTAATGGTACAAAAACTTTTTTACCATTAGGTATACCATCTTCGCTCATAAATTCATATCCCGTAAAAATAAAAGCATAATTGTTTTTAGTAATAAATTTAATTTGCTTTTCAATTTTTTC